>NZ_JARBDB010000034.1:0-80850 GCF_036577605.1 Paenibacillus sp. GYB004 | reverse complement strand
CCGCTTCCGCGAGCGCGCTTGCCGCCGCGGCCGCGTCCTGCTGCTTCGCGGCGAGCTGGCGGCGCTTCGCCTCGGCGTCCCGCGCCGCCTTCGCCGCCTGCTCCGCGTACGGCTCGAGCCGCGCCGCCCGCTCGGCGAGCGCAAGCCGCCGCTCGCGCTCAGCCACGTCCTCGCGCTGACGCTCCAGCTCCTCGCGCCTCGCGCGCTTCTGCCCGAGCTCCGCGAACCGGCCGTTCAGCAGCAGCGCCGCGCGGAGCTCGTCCTCCCGCTTCTCGAGGCGGGCCGTCAATTCGCCTTTGCGCTCGGCGCCTGTGCGGGCACGGCCGTCATAGTACGCGGCTTCCTCCGCCAGACCGTCCATCACCTGCGTCGCGTTGCAGGTCGGCTGGCTGAATGTCGCGGCAAGCCCGCTGCCCTCGCGAAGCGGCATCGTCTCCTGCGTCTGCTTCAAGTACACGTCGGCCTTCGACGCCGCCTCTTTATAAGCGTCCTTCAGCTCCCGGTGCTTCTGCTGGAACCGTTCCTCCAGTCTCTGGTACAGACCGGTCCGGAAAATGCGCCGGAGTATATCCTCTTTGTTGTCGGTATCGGAGGTGAGCAGCTTGCGGAATTCCCCTTGCGGCAGCATGACGATCTGACTGAATTGCTCCCTCGTCAGCCCCAGGATCGTCTCCAGCCTCGCATTCACTTCTCCGACAGTGAACCGGTCGACGCATGGCGTCTCTTGGCCCTCTGTCGTTTCGTACAGCTCCGCTTTGCCGCCCGTTTCGCTTTTGTTCGCCCCTTTCCGGTGAGGCAATTGTCTAAAGATCCGGTACGTCCGCGCCCCCGCAGCAAACTCGAAATCAACGGCGGTATGCGTTTCATCGTCGGCAAAATGGCTGCGCAGCATCCGCGGCTCCGCGCGGTCCTCTCCGCTCGCATAACCGTACAGCGCAAAACAGATCGCATCGAAAATCGACGTTTTCCCGGCGCCGGTATTACCGGATATAACGAACAACCGCCGACTCTCCAGCCTATGGAAATCGACCGTCTCCGAATCGCGGTACGGACCGAACGCCTGCATCGTCAGCTTGATCGGTCTCATACGGCGTCCCCTTCCTCTTTGAACACTTCTCCATATGTATCGGCAAACAGCAGCCGCTTCTCCTCCTCGAGCGGCTTGCCTTTCACTTCCTCGTAAAAGGCCGCAAATAGCGCGACTGGATCGGCTTCCCGCCGCCTCTCCGGCGTATTACCCGTTCCTTCGGTGCTTTCAGCCGCATCCTTGGCTCTGACTCCCTCGGGTCTTCGCTCGACGTGAAGCGCATTCGGATAAACCGCCCGTACTTTCTCCATCGGAAACAAAACCGGGTTGTCGTTCGTCAGCGTTACAAATACGTAATCGTCGCAGACGGGATGAGTCTCGATGTCCTGAATCGTTCCCGTTATCCGACGCATATCCCGGAGCGGGACAAGCTCGCGCCGGTCGATCGCCGCCGTGCCTTGCGCGTCCAGCTCGACTACGTAGAAGCATTTGCGGTGCGACTCCTCGGAGATCGAATATTTCAAGGGCGATCCGGCGTACCGGATATTATCCTGCAGCACGTAGTGCGCCTGATGCAAATGGCCGAGCGCCGTATAGTGGAACGACCGGAAATATTCCGCCCGCACATGCTCCGCCCCGCCGATCGAGAGAGGGCGCTCGGAATCGCTCGTATTGTCCTGCGGCTCGCCGCCGGGCGTTACGAACGCGTGCCCGACCAGCACATGGCGTGCCGCCGGGTCCATCGCCGCCTCGATTCGCGTAACCATCGCCCGCATCGCCTCGTCATGGGAACGAATCGACTCGTCTCCGTACAGGTGCCGGACCTGAGCCGGGTCGGCATACGGAACGAGATGAACGTGCACTTCCCCGTATTCGTCCCGCAGCACGACGGGACGCGGTTCCGCCCGCAGCTGACCGGCCAGGTGCAGGCCGCGTCCTTCCATGATCCGGGTCCCGAAGTTCAGCCGGTCCGGACTGTCGTGATTGCCGGATATGGCTAGCACCGGCGTATTCAGGCCGATGACGATTCGCTCCAGCAGCTCGTCCAGCAGCTCGACCGCCTCGGTCGGCGGCACGGCCCGGTCGTACAGATCTCCGGCGATGATGACCGCATCCGGCTTCTCGCGCTCGACCGTATCCACGAGCTGCCGGAGCACGTGTCTTTGGTCTTCCGTCATATATACGCCCTGCACCAGCTTGCCCAGGTGCCAGTCGGCGGTATGTATCAATTTCACGAATCGTTTCCCCCTTGCCTGCTTGCCTTGATCACCTTACTAAATTCGGGATAAACCCGAAGATTCCTGTCCGGACAGGCCAAATTGGGTGTCGCCAATTGTTGCATATTCGGGATAAGAGATGATTGCACTCCTTATTTTGGAGAAAAAACGGGCATGGAGGGAAATAGGTGATGATTGAAGCTCTTATCCTTTCGTTTTTCCCGTCTGAGGGGGTAACAGCCCAGAATAAGGGTCTCAAATAGCTTCTAATATCGTCCAGACGGGTCACATTTAGGAAATAAGAGCTGCTAACGACCTCTATTTAGTTGGCGTGCGATAGTCGGGAAGTCGGCGGTTGTGCCGGGGGGTGCGAGGTGCAGGGTTTGGTGGTCTGGCGTGCGGAGCGAGGGTACAAGGTTTGGGTTTGGGTTTGGGTTTGGGTTTGGGTTTGGGTTTGGTGGGGCTCGGGTTCCGGGGTCAAGGTTCAGGGTGCAGGGCCCGAGGGTAGCCACACCAACCGAAAACGCCGCCCATCGGCGGCGTTCGGCATTTTTTTTCGAGACAGTATAACCTCTTCCTCTTCACGCATCACTTGCTTTTATTGTACCGGTCGTAAGCAGCTTTGTACACTTTCAAATAATCGGCCACGCCCATGTTTTTAACGGTCGTTACGTACTTGTCCCACTCGGAGAACGAGACGGCGCCGGTAATGAATTTCGCTTCCATCTCGGTGATGTACGTCTGGATGTCGCTTCCTTTCGTCTTCATGAACTCTGTCTCTTCATCCGTAAAGTTGAAGTTGTACCACAGCTCCTTGATCGCGTGCGGCTGGGCTTTTTTTCCGGCTTCGACCGATTCCGGCAGCGTCTCGGAGCCTTTGAAATATTTCTCCTGAACATAACCCGGGTAACTTCCGCCCATCCAGGTAACGTATTTGGTCAGCGCCTGATCCATTGTCAAGCCGTTCGGATTTTTCTTGATTTCATCGACGAATTCCAGCTTGCCGTCCGCCGCCTTCGTATAGCTGACGCCTTCCTTGCCCATAAAATAAAACGTGGCGCCTTCGTCCCCGTAGAAATGGTCCATCCATCTGACGGTCGCTTCGATATTTTTGTTTTTGTCCGTAATGACGAATGCACCCGGCCATACCATCGGAACTTTGATGTGCGTATACAGCTGGTCGCCGTGAGGTCCCTTCAAAGCGCCGAGACCGAAATAACCTTCGCCGTTAAATTGCGTTTTCGGATTCGGGTTGATCGTCGCGCCGAGCACGCCTTTGCCGCCTTTGGCATACAGCTGGTTGCCGGTTTGAGTGAAGACGTCTTTGTCGAGCAGCCCTTCGCCGTACAGCTTGTTCATAAACTGAAGCAGCTCTTTGAAATTATCCGTCGTCCGGAAGAAACGCAAATCGTTCGTTTTCGGGTCGATGTCGACATGCTTATGCCCAAGGCCGCGCGTTCCGACGCCCCAAGCTCCCATGATCTGCTCCATGAGCGGGTTGATTCCCGTGCCGCTGTACGGAATTTCATCGGCTTGTCCGTTGCCGTTCAAGTCGGTCGTCTTGACCGCTTTCAGGTACGCGTACAAGTCGTCGATCGTCTGCGGCTCCTTCATATTCAGCTTGTCCAGCCAATCCTTCTTCACCCACAGCGGCGTGCCGATCAGCATCGGAAGAAATTCCGGGCTGTAAAACGACGGGAACGAATAAATATTGCCGTCCGGCATCGTCAGCGCCTTGCGCAAGTCGGGGTATTTGTCCATCAGCTTCTTCAAGTTGGGCGCGTAGCTGTCGATGTAATCGTTCAGTTTGACGAAGACGCCCTGGCCGCCGTATTTCATCAAATCCGAAGCGGGCACCCGCGCCGAATACAAGACGTCCGGATAGTCGCCGTTCGCGAGCGCCAGATTGCGTTTCTCCGTCAAATTCTCGAACGGCACCGTCTGGAAATTAACTTTCACGTTCGACATTTTCGCATATTCGCTCCATACGAGCCTCTCTTCGAACTTGTTGCTTCCGTTCGTAGCCGCCAGGCCGGTGAAGAAGGTCAGCTCGATCGGCTGTTTCACGATCGGCATGCCCGCTTTATTTACATTTTGCGTAACTTCGGTTTCTTTGTTTCCGGATGCGCCGCTCGTTCCGCCTGCCGTTTCTTTGGCCTCTCCGCAGCCTGCGATCAGGATGGCTGTCATAACCGAAGACACGGTCAGCGCCGTCCATTTTTTCCATCTCATGATTCAAGTTCCTCCCTGTGTTGTGCTTCCTATGTTCCTCATCTATTGCCAAAAAGGCGGTCAGCCTTTTATAGCCCCTATCAAAACACCCTTGACAAAGTATTTCTGCAAAAACGGATACAGCAGCAGGATCGGCAGGTTCGCCACGACAACGACCGCATATTTGACCGCCTCTTGATCGAGAAGCGTCTTGGCGTGCGAGCTGTCTCCGGCATTCACCATCTCCTCCATCTGACCCTGTATCAAAATTTCCCGAAGGATCAGCTGAAGCGGGTAATCCTCACGAGCGGTCAAGTAAATTAAGGCGTTGAAGTACGCGTTCCAATGACCGACGCTGTAAAACAAAATCATTACCGCGATAATCGGCATCGACAGCGGGAGCACGACGGACCGTAAAATCCTCATCTCCGAGCAGCCGTCGATCGCAGCCGCCTCTTGAATCTCGCCCGGTATGCTCGATTGGAAAAACGTCCGCATAATGATGATGTTGTATACCGATACCGCGCTGGGAATCACGAGCGCCCAGAACGAATTCGTCATGCCGAGCTGCTTGACGAGCATGTAGGTCGGGACGAGGCCGCCGCTGAAAAACATCGTAAACACCATAACCGCCATCAGCAGGTTGCGTCCCTTCAAATCCCGCTTCGACATCGGATAAGCGGCCATCACCGTCATGACCAGATTGATCGTCGTACCCAGCACCGTATAAAAAATCGTATTGCCGTAGCTATTCAGCAGCTCTTTATTTTCGAACACTTTGCCGTATCCTGCGAACGTAATCTCCCTGGGCACCAGCCACATGTCCCCGTTCAGGACGGCCGCGGGATTGCTGATCGAGGCGCTTAGGACGTAAATCAGCGGATACAGCACGATCAGCGATACGAACACAAGCAAAGTCGCATTCACCGCTCCGAACCATTTATCCCCGTAACTTCGGGCTTCCATCGGTAGTTCCCCCTTGTTAAGCTTCTTGATGCCGTGCGCCCTTTACCAAAGGCTGACCTGGTTGACCTTCCTCGCGATCCGGTTGACCGTAAGGAGCAGAATGAAGTTCACGACCGAGTTGAACAGCCCGACAGCGGCGGAGAAGCTGTACTGCGCCCCGAGGATGCCGCTCCGGTATACGTAGGTCGAGATGACGTCGGAGCCTTCCATATTCAGCGAGTTTTGCATCAGAAACACTTTCTCGAAGCCGACTCCCATCAACGAGCCGAAATTGAGAATCAGCAGGATCACGATCGTCGGCCGGATGCCGGGCAGGTTGACGTGCCAGATCCGCTGCAGCCGCGAAGCCCCGTCCACCTTGGCCGCTTCGTGCAGCTGCGGGTCGATGCCGGAGAGCGCCGCCAAATAAATAATCGAGCTCCAGCCCATCTGCTGCCAGACGCCGGAAAATACGTATATCGTCTTAAACCATGCCGGTTCGGTCATAAAGAAGACCGGCTCTCCGCCTAGCGCCCGGATCGCCATGTTCACGAGTCCGCTGGACGGGGACAAAAACATCATCAGCATGCCGACAACGACGACGGTGGACAAAAAGTGCGGCGCATACGTTACGGTCTGCACGAATCGGCTGAACCCTTTCATCCGTACCTCGTTGATCATCAGGGCGAGAAGAATCGGAATCGGAAAACCGACGGCCAGCTCGTACAAGCTGATGCCGAGCGTGTTTTTGATCAGCCTCCAGAAAAAGTAACTGTCGAAAAATCGCTCGAAATGTTTGAACCCGACCCAAGGGCTGCCCCATATACCTTTCGTCGCGATAAAATCCTTGAAGGCGATCTGAACGCCGTACATCGGCCAGTAATGGAAAATCGCGAAATAGAGGACGACCGGCGTCAGGAGCAAATACAGCTGCCAATGTTTGCGCAGTGCCTTTCTTACTGCGCCTTGCTTCTTGGCTGGAGCTGCGGACATTAGTCCGCGGGCTTGCGCGGGCGCTTGTGCAGGTGTCTGGTTCAACTTGCTGCCTCCGTTTTTTCAGTTGATTTTCATGTCGGTACAAAACAAAAGAAACGCAAAAAAAGCCGGATGAGAAGAAGCGTTCCTGACGGAATCCGCTTGCGTTCTGATCGGGCTTTCTCCACGTCTCAACCCGTATGATATTACTTCCATCATATCGGGTAATTGTTTACGGAATGTTTTCTGTACGCTAAGAAATTGTAAAGGGCATGTTGCCTAGTTATTTGGTTGCTTGCTCTTATCCTTCTCCAGCTCCTGCTTCAGCTTCTCGTCGAGCTGTCTGAGGCCGGTGTTCATATCAACCTTGCCGGAAGCGACATCGTGGAACGACTGGGCCATCAAATTTTGCTGGCTAACCGTAGCAACGTTCGCCGCGCCGGCTTTCCGCTTCGGCGAGTACGGGGCCCATTCCGTGTAATAAAACAGCGCTTTCATGTTTTTGCTTTGCAAATCGGAACGGTCTTTGGCGAATGCGTTCTGAATCTCTTTTTTGACAACTGTCGGCAGCATGCCCTTACGGGAATCCGCCATTTGCACTTCGTCCGATACCATCTCGACGATAACCTGGAAGGCGTCATCTTTATGTTTGCTGGTTGCGGAGATAGACCAGTAAGCGGGTCCCCTCCACACCATGCTTTTCGGTCCGTTCGCATAGGCGGGATACGAGACGATATCCCATTCGATTTCTTTCGGAAACGGGGCGTACTGGCTGTGTTGGTTGATCTGCATGGCCACGTTGCCCTTGTTGAAAACGTTTGCAATCTCATCACCGCTCGTCGGCGCGATTTTGTTGTTCGGCAGCTCGTAAAAGCGCAGGAAGTTGCTGAAGTGCGGCTTCCATTTCTCCGTATCGAACAACTGGTCCGCATTTGGATCCAGAATCGGATAGCCGAACGGATTGTCCCGGAGCATTGCCATAATGTTGGCCGCAAACCCGCGGTAGACGTTGCCCCCTTCAACCCGGCTCATCTTTTTGGCGATATCGTACGCTTCATCCCAAGTCATGCCGTCTTTCGGGTAAGGGACGCCGAACTGGTCGAACAAGTTTTTGTTGTAGGTCAGCACCATCGGGAAGTAGGGGGGATAAGGAAGTCCGTATAACGCTCCGGTCTGTCCCGCATCGATCATCTCCTGAACGAACGGGCCGTTGAATCGCTTCAAGTCGTAATTGTACTTCTTCACATATTCGTTCAGGTCGGTTCCCAGCTTGAGGTCGAGGTAGTTGTTTTTCAGGTTCGGCACGTCGGTCCGGATGAGGTCGGGCGTTTCGCCGCGCGCCACAAGCTCCGGCAGCGAGTTGCCCTTGTCGGGGGATATATATTTGAACGTAATGTAAGGGAACTTTTTCTCCAGGTGCGCCCGGAACCGGTCGTTGAACTCCTCCTCCTTCACGCCGAGCCCGAAGACGGACAACGTGATCGGATCTTTTTTGACTTCCGGCACCGGCTGCGGTTCTCCTGTTTTTCCGGGCTGTCCGTCTTTTCCGCCGCAGGCGGAGACGAGAAGCGCAGTCGCGGCAAGCAGTACCGTCAATCCAATTAATTTGCTTTTCATATTGGTAAGACCCCCCTGATCATAAATGATTGGTTCCGCCTCCGCCCAGTTATTCCGTCTATTCTTGCAAGCTGCACACGGTTCCGGCAATATACCGGATTCCACCCGTTTTGTCGAAATAATAATAGGTCAGCAGGATCGTACCGTCATGAAGCCGCGCCGCACTCGTGTAACCGATGTCGCTACCGCCGCCGTCCTCGCGAACGATCAGCTCCTCGGCCTCCTCGCAGTTATCGCATTCCGGATTCAGCAGAAAGGCGCGTATGCCGAACGGCTCATACCGGTATCCGTAAGAAACGAATACGCCGTCATCGCCGAGGTCCAGCACATGGAATGGACTAGGCGAATAGTGGGCGCGCGGAACCGGCCGGCTCCATGTCAATCCTCCGTCCAGCGACTCCGCTGTATACAGCGGCGAGTTGGGCAAGCCCGGGTTGGCGTCCTTGGACACTTTGGCCGTCCGGATAAAAGCGACCAGCTTGCCGGAAGGCGTGAGGCGCAAGTTCGGCTCGTGAAAATGGTAGCCGTCGCAGCCCGGGATAGCGGATATCTGTGTCCATGTTAAGCCGCGGTCGGGCGATTGCAGCACATAAACGTTGGACACGCCGTTGTCTTGCCCGTACGTCAGCGCCAATACAGAGCCGTCCTCCATCTCCACGCAGTCTCCTTGAATGGCTACATTGGTGCCGGGCAACTGCACGGGTTCATCCCACGTATCCCCGCCATCCGTCGACCGGATCGAGAACGAACCGACCAGCGTCCCCGTCCATTTGCCGTATACGTTATGCGAGAAGCTGCCTTCCGGAACGGGATCTCCCTTCTCCGTCACTTTCCATTTGAAAAACGTGCACATTAGCGTACCGTCCCGCAACACGTGCAGCCGCGGGTCCTGAACTCCGCAGAAGAAATCGTCATACAGGACCGACGGAGCGGAGTCCCAGTTGTTTCCATCAGGCGATTCCAGCTTGGCCGCGAACGAAGCCGGGTCGATATGGCTCACATGCCCGAACGTCTTCTGCCAGTCGGGCGCCCGGCGAAAGGTCATGATGTAGGTCCCGTCCCGGCGCATCGCTATACTCGGGAACGAGTTGTACTGATCGTCCTTGCATACAATCCGATGCTCCACTACACTTAGCTTTTTCATCCGTTTCCACCTTCTCTTCCTGTCTTTTAGTTGCGTTCCATTGTTCGTAAGCGTTTTCTCAAAAGAGGAAAGCCGATCAAGTTGCAGATGCCGACAGACGTCTCCCTTTCATTGAAGCAAATGGATCTTGCAGTGTCCAAACTGGCCCCCTGGTATGTAATCATCTGCGATCTTTTGTGCAACAATAACGAAACTTACTAAACCCACCATTCGTCTCTTATTGTGTTACGTCATATCTAAATGTATTACAACTTAAGTTTATAATGTGAATTCGACTTCTGTCAAGCCTCTCCGATGTATATATTTCCCACCTGGATGTTCAGACTAGATTGTCCTTGCACCGGCTAAGCGAACACAACTTCGGACCTTATAGACTTGCTTCCAAACACAAAAAAACCTCCAATTCCACTTGCCAAACGGCCAGCCAATACGAAAGCCCCTATCCGAAGTTCGAATAAGGGCTTCCTATTAGTCAGACAGATGAAGTCGCTCGTGAAACCTGTTACACGGCCACTTTATTGTAAGTCATGATCCAGATCGAACCGACCACGATAACGAGTACGATAAGCAACCCGAGTATGAGCGCCATCAAGTTAAAGCGAGGCTTGTTCTCTTCCTTCAGGTGCATGAAGAACACGAGCTGAACGAGGAATTGAAGCACGGCCGTCACCAGAAGGACAAGCATCGTTCCCGTTCTCTCCATCAAATCGTTCATGACGACGACGATCGGGATGATCGTCAGCACGATCGATAGCAGGAAACCGATGATGTAAGATTTAAGGGAGCCGTGGCTTTCCTCATGGTGGCCTTCATGACCGTGGCCGCCGTGCCCGTTCTGACTGTGAGCCGAATGCTGCTGCGCCATCTTACATCACCCCCATCAAGTATACGATCGTAAAGACGAAAATCCAGATGGCGTCCAAAAAGTGCCAGTACAAGCTGATGACGTTCACTTTGCGCCGCGTTACCGGAGTTATGCCCCGCTTGGCGAGCTGAAGCATAATGGCGATCATCCAGACGAAGCCAATCGAAACGTGCAAGCCGTGAGTACCGACCAGCGTGTAGAAGGCAGACAGAAATGCGCTTGTTCCGATGGTCGCTCCTTCATGAACCAAATGAATGAACTCGTTAATCTCAAGCACAAGAAACGACAGTCCGAGCAGAGCGGTCACGGCCAGCCAGCCGATCAGCCCTTTTTTGTTGCCCCGGTTCATCGACAATACGGCGAGCCCGCTGGTGAAGCTGCTCGTCAGCAAGATGAACGTGGAGGCGATAATGCCCGGCATTTGGAACAGTTCCGCCCCCGTAGGGCCTCCGTTCGTATTGCCCTGCAAGACGACGTAAGTTGCGAACAGCGTGCCGAACAGGATACAGTCCGTGATCAGAAACAGCCAAAACCCGAACGTGCGGACCGATTCCAGATCGTGATGGCCGCCGTGATGATCGTGATGTCCGCTGGCCGAATGCTGCTGCGAATGTCCGATTGCGTTGCCCATCAGACCGTCCCCCTTATCTCGGCTTCCGTTGCTTTCACTTCTTCCGCCGGAATGTAATATTCGTTATCGTACGTAAACGAGTGCCACAACATACAAGCAAATACTCCGATCATACCCGGTATAGCGAGCCACAGCCAATTAAATACGAACCCGAAGCCCGCCAGAAACCAGCAGAACGACTTGATAAACGCAACGCCCGAGTTGCCCGGCATATGAATCGCCTCGATCGGAGGCTTCGGCGGCAACGGCTTGCCTTGCTCCTTGGCGAGCTTCTCTTCCCACCATGCATCCCGCGAATGAACGACAGGAACGGTAGCGAAGTTGTAAGCAGGCGCCGGGGAAGGAATCGACCATTCGAGCGTACGTCCGCCCCAAGGGTCTCCGGTCGTGTCCCGCTTCATGACCTTCATGCCGTGAACGATTTGCCAGACTTGGACGATAAAGGCTGCACCCATCAAGAATGCGCCGATCGTCGAGACCAGGTTCAAATCCCACCAGCCTTTGTCCCAGCTGTACGTATTCAGACGGCGCGTCATCCCCATCAGACCGAGGAAGTACTGCGGCATGAAGCAGAGATAAAAGCCGATATTCCAAAGCCAGAACGCCCATTTACCTAATTTTTCGTCCAGCATGAAGCCGGTCACTTTCGGCCACCAGTAATACAGACCTGCGAAATATCCGAACGTTACGCCTCCGATCAGCACCTGATGAAAGTGTGCGATCAGGAAGTAGCTGTTGTGGAACTGGAAGTCGGCCGGAGCGACGGACAGCAGTACGCCAGTCATCCCGCCGATAACGAAGCAGGGAATGAAGCCCATCGTCCACAACATCGGTGTTTTAAACGAGATGCGCCCCCGGAACATCGTAAATAGCCAGTTGAACACTTTGACCCCGGTCGGTATGGCGATAACCATCGTCGATATGGCGAAAAACGCATTGACGTCCGCTCCAGAGCCCATAGTAAAGAAATGATGCGCCCAAGTGAAAAAGGAAACTACACTGATGCTCATCAGAGCGAACACCATCGATTTGTAGCCAAACAGCCGTTTCTTGGAGAAAGTGGCCACAATTTCCGAGAAAATTCCAAATGCTGGCAGGACAACGATATAAACCTCAGGGTGACCCCACATCCAGATCAGGTTGATGTACATCATCGGGTTGCCCCCGCCGTCCAGCGTGAAGAAGTGAGCGCCAAGATAACGGTCCAGGAACAGCAGCGCCAGCGTCACGGTCAAGATCGGGAACGCAAGGATGATCGTCAAGCTGCTGGATAGGACGGACCAGGAGAACATCGGCATTTGCATCAGCTTCATGCCAGGCGCGCGCATTTTCAAAATCGTCGCGATAAAGTTGATCCCGGTCATCAAGCTGCCGATCCCGGATATTTGAATGCCCCATATATAGAAGTCCTGTCCGACGCCCGGACTATGGGAAATTTGCGATAGCGGCGGATAAGCGAGCCAGCCCGTATCCGGCGAGCCGCCGATAACGAACGATACGTTGAACAGCATCGCGCCCCAGAAAAAGAGCCAGAAGCTGAGCGAGTTCAAAAACGGGAACGCCACGTCGCGCGCGCCGATCTGCAGCGGTACGACCAGGTTGAACAAACCGAACATAAGCGGCATCGCCATGAACAAAATCATAATGACGCCATGTGTCGTAAAGATCGCGTTATAATGCTCCGGACTTAAAAACTCCATTTCCGGCATGACAAGCTGCGTACGCATCAGAAGGGCGTCGACACCGCCCCGGAACATCATCAGCAGCGCAGCGATGACGTACATAATCCCGATCCGCTTGTGGTCGACCGTTGTCAGCCATTCGCGCCACAGCCATGTCCATTTTTTGAAATACGTCAGTACAAATATAACCGCAGCGAGCGTCAGCACGATCGCGACGTCCGCTCCATAAATGAGCGGATCGCCTGTCACGAAAAATTCGGAAGCGAACTGTTTAATTGAATCCCACATTTAGCGGCTGCTCCCTTCTTTGGAGTTCCCGCTGCCGGCCGGCTCGTTGCCGTGGTTATGGGAAGCCCCGTATTTCGTAACAGTTTGTTCGAATATCCCTTTAGGGAACGAGGAGAAGCTGACTACATCCGACACGCCCGGCATTGCTAGCTTTTTGTAGCCTTCTTCGGTCAGTGCCGGATCCTTGCTCTTAATGCCTGCGACCCATTGGTCGAACTCGGCCTGAGAGGTTGCTTCCGCCGTAAATTGCATCTTGGCGAAGTCTTTGCCGCTGAAGTTGGCGCCCGAGCCCATATATTTACCCGGCTCGTCGGCTTGCAGGTGAAGCGTCATCGCCATCCCCGACATCGTATAAATTTGACCGCCGAGCTGCGGAATCCAGAACGAGTTCATCGGCGCATCGGAAGTCAGCAAAAACTTGACAGGCACGTCTTCCGGAAACCGGATATAGTTTACGGTAGCGATCCCTTGCTCCGGATAGTAGAACAACCACTTCCAGTCGAGCGATGTCACTTGAATCGTTATCGCTTCCTTCTCTGAAGCGATCGGCTTGGAAGGCTCCAGCGCATACGTGTATTTCACCGTAACGGCGCCGAGAATCGCGATAATCAGGATCGGAATTCCCCACCAGGTTACTTCCAGCTTGGTGCTGTGTTCCCACTCCGGTCTATACTTCGCATCGCTGTTCTTTCTTTCCCGGTATCTCCATGCGATAACAAAGGTCATAATCAATACCGGCACAATGATCACGAGACAAAGCCAGAGAGAAATGTAAATCAAATCGCGCTGCTGCTCGCCGACCGGCCCTTTCGGATCAAGCACGATCAGCCTTTCGCCGCAGCCGGACGCCATCACGGTCAGCAGCACAAGCGTTAGCGCTCCGATCAAGCGTTTGAACACCCGGTTATGCCTCATCTTTCCCACTCCTTACGACTCGCCTTAATACTTCCTGTGACTAACATAACAGAAACATCAGTCGCCGTAAGCCCTGTTAACAAAGGCGTCAAACAAACGTTGAAATTCCGTAATAGATCGTTCAACGTTTCGACATTTTCACAAAATGCTGTGAGAGAAGTCACATAAAAAGAGGAAATTCCGAAACAAAACTTCTAATCAAAATTCCACATTTCACCTTTATCCCTTATATTTACATCTGGAAAATCGGTGATAAAATACCACCTCGGATCGAATCTTTACCCTCCATTACCCTTATGGGCAGGCAGCGAAGCAGATGTAGAATAGCGAAGCTTGACTTTTCGGATATGCGGTTCAAATGGGATCGAGACACTGCCGGGTTCTTTCGTGTAACAGGGATTTTTGGTCAATTTCTAGGAAGGGGCAAAGAGGCGGTGTCGCTTTCTTGGCGGGTTCACACCAAACAGGAAAGAACCGTCAAGGCATCATCGACACCCTGACGGTTATTACGAGTGTTCCAAACGCGTGCGGATCCATGCTTGGAGGGGCTCGCTGGCATTCTGGTTTGGTCGGGTCCCTTTCGACATAATTGGTTGACGTTGTACCGCGTATCGAACGTAGATTTTTTGATAAAAATAAACAAAACCAACCCGATGACGATAGAACCGAGAATTGCCAGCGTATAAAATCCGGCACCGGTTACGATAGGACGAGGCTGACCCACGTTGAATGCTTGCTGAACGTTTTCTGAATCCGGCTTCCTTATCTGAAACGCAAAAAAAGAAGACCCTCGGGGGCCTTCTTCGGAACATTCCTATTCAAGTGAAAACTTATTGGCGGCGCATCTTAGATACTGCCGCGGCTCGACTTGTCTCTGTGGAACAGTCGAATCGCCGCTCCGATCATATAGATCTGGACGCTGCCGATCAGGAAACCGACTCCAATCATCAGTCCGAGGTTACGGTCGCTGAATTCGGTTACATTTACCAGACAAGTGATTACACCGATCGTCAAAGCGATCCAAGCCGCTACGGTCATGACGGACGCCAGCTTATTGCCGTCCTGCACAGTTTGTTGCTCCATTGCCATCGTTTTGGTTGTCATCATGAACACCCCTTGCCGAAATCATTGTTACCTCTATTGTAACATAGTTTTCGCAAAATGTTCATCATTTCTTCATTTTTTGTTCAAATTATAGACAAAAATCCGTCAAATCCGATTAGACCTTGAACTTCCCGATATGCTCTCGCAAGTTCTGCGCCAGTTGCAGCAGCGTATCGGAGGCGGCCGCCACCTCTTCCGTCGAAGCGAGCTGCTCCTCGGAAGCGGCCGAGACATGCTGCGTCCCTTGCGCCGACTGTCCGGCCAGCCCGGCGATGCTGTCGACGGAGCGGACGACCTGCCCGGCCCCTTCCGCCGTACGGGCAATCAGAACCGCTACTTGATGCAACTCGCCGGCTGCAGCGGTCACCGCAAGCTCGATCTGCTCAAACGATTGGCCGGCCTGATCGACGACGCCGATCCCTTGCGCCACTTCTCTCGAGGCGGCTTCCATTTGCTTCACGGCCTGCGCGATTCCGCCGCGGATCTGATCGATGTATCCGGCAATCTCCCCGGTCGCTTGGGCCGACTGCTCGGCAAGCTTGCGCACCTCGCCGGCCACCACGGCGAAGCCGCGCCCCTGCTCGCCTGCTCTTGCCGCTTCGATCGACGCATTCAGCGCAAGCAGGTTCGTCTGGCCGGATATGGCCGAGATCGCTTCCACGATCCGCCCGATCTCTCCGGACAGTTCGCCGAGCTGCCGGATCGACTCGTCCAGTCCGTTGACCGTCTCCCGGATCGAATGCATCTGCCCCCGCGCCTTGCCGATCGCCGCGCTGCCGTCTACCGCACGCTCCGAAGCGCCCCCGGCCGCTCTATCTGCATCGTTTGCCCGCTGCTTCATATGTCCGACCGTCTCCGTCATATCGTCCAGCACAAGCGAAGCCGCTTCCACGATGCGGACCTGCTCTTCGGCGCCGGCAGCCACCTGTTCGATGCTCGACGTAATTTGCCGGCTTGCGCTGCCGGTCTGGTCTACGCTGCTTTTCAGTTCCCCGGAGGAAGCGACCACCTGCTGAGACAGCTTCATCACTTCCTCGATAAGCTGCCGCAAGTTGTTCGCGACATGACGGACGGAGCCGGTTAATTGACCGACTTCATCCCGGGTACCGGCATCGTCTACCGACACGGTCAAGTCTCCCCCTGCGATCGCAGCTGTCGTGGCTGTCAGTCTCTGAATCGGCAATACGACCCTCCGTGTCATTCTCCAGGTAATCCATCCGGTCAGCGCAAAGATGACGGCCGCTGCGGCCGTTGTCACATTCAACACGGTTTTATTCCGTGTCAGATTCGCTTCATAGAGAGATTCGATGTCTCGTCCCAGCAGATGGACGTCGTTGGCCATGCCTAGCGTACGTATCGATTGGCGCTTCAGCTCGGTGTCGTCCGATTTCTCCACCGCTTTTTTTACGTCCGCAATAAAACCCTCATATTTGGTCTCCAGCCGCTGCAATCGTTCCTTCATCTCCGGCGAATCGAGCCTCGTTTGCAACCCTTCGATCTCCGCGGCGATCGCGGCCGCCTTCTCCAGGGCGTCGGCGGCGTTGCCAGCGCCCATATTATAGGAAGCGTTGCTTAGAGCGAGCTGTGACGCCAGCAGCGCTCCTTCCAGCCGTTCCGCTTTCAGCAGCGAATCGACGCTTGCGGAGCTCGACTCTTGAAGCTGCCTGGACTGCACAATAACGACGAGCAGCATGCACACCGCAAGCAGTAGCGGGAGCATGGCGTTTAAGATCAGTTTTCGGCTTAGTGTCATCATCTCTACCTTCCGTCCTTATTCGTCCTTATCCGTCCTTGCGTTTCATCTCGAACCGATCTGAATCTTCTGCTCGATCAAATCTCGCTTGAGCGACTCCAGCTTGGCCGACTCCTGCTCGGAGAGCGTTACGACCCTCACCGGAGCGATGCCGACTCCGTTATCCTTTAGACCGAGCGACAACTGCCGGTCCGGCAGAGACCCTTGATCGGTCAACATTTTCGCTACCTGGTACATGCCTTCGTCAATATGCTTCAGCATTGAGCTGACTACCGCTTTCTCCGCTACGGCGAATTGATCGCTGTCTACGCCAAAGGCCAGCACGCCTTTCGCCTGCGCTTCCTTCAAAGCTCCGACTCCGGTCAGGCCGGCGGCCGGGTAGAGCACGTCCGCGCCTTGGGCGATCATCTGCCTGGCGAGCTCCGCTCCTTTATCGGGGTTTCCGAAATCCTCGGCAAACGCCATCGATATTTTCGCGTCGGGCTTGACCGCATGAACGCCTTGAACGTATCCGTTATAGAAGTTACGGATGACGGGCGCATCGACGCCCCCGATAAATCCGACATGACCGGATTTGCTCTTAAGCGCTGCCAGTACGCCAATCAGAAAACTCCCCTCGTCCTCCTTAAACGTAAGCGAATGGACGTTGCCGAGCTCGGACACGCTGTCGATCAGCAGAAACTTCTGCTCCGGATACCGCTTGGCTACGCTTTCGAGACTTTCCTGCGACATGAAGCCGAGTCCGACGACCAGATCGTTGCCCGCCCGGACAAGCTCCTCGATCCCGATCTCGTACGTCTGCGTTTCCGATATTTCCCGATAATCGAAGCGGACCCCCAGACCGTCCCGGGCTTTGATCAATCCTTGAAAAGCGGAATCGCTGAACGATTGGTCGCCAAGCCCGACGTCAGAAAGCATAATTCCGATCCGGACTTCCCGTTCTTTCGTATCTCCAGGGCTTGAGCATCCCCCTAGTGCCAGCATGACAACCCCCAGCACGATTATTAGTACGCGTTTCACTTTCTCCCGTCCCTCCTGCCTAACCGCAGATGCACATCCATCAGTTGCATAAAACTCGTATTTTCGTACCAAATTATAGCACTCGCCGAGATCTCTTGTCTAAACATTTATAAGTCTAAAGACCCTCTATCCAGTGTCTTTTTACCCACCAACCAACTTTTAGATACTGCCATTATTACGAAAAACAAACGGGCGGTTTTTGAATGAGCAGCCCGGTACAGTGTGCATGTGAGAGGGGACAAACGTGGGGGCAGCGCTCTTTTCGCGTGTATTAGGAGCTGTAAAATCGCACTTATTTCCCCGTCCAAGCCGGTTTCGGACAAATTAAAGCGTGCAAATGAGGCTGTCGATTCATTGTGTAGAAGTGTTAGCAGGCCGTTCCAAGTGAAAAATTACCTTCTTCTGCTCAAACAGGTTGTCCACAATGAATCGACAGTCTCGCAAATCACCTTTATTCGGCTTCTCCCTCCCTGCCAAGTGGGGAAGAACTGGGTCGCTCTTCCACCCAGAAAAGGCTCTTTACATCTTCTGACTAGACAGCGTAACCCTTTTTTTTCAAAAGCAATCACGGCGAAGAGTTTTCAGTAGCGGTGTCCGATTCCTCTCTACGCTACCGCATATACGAGCTGACGATCGAATCGAGCGCGGCCCGGTCCGGCTCCCAATACCACAGCTTCGAACCGACCAGCGGGTCTTCCTCCGTCACGGAGCGCCCGGGTACCGACGAACGCCGGATATTTTTCGGATCGGTATCTTTAAACAACCAGGCCAGGCTCAGCAGATCGCCGTCCGTCATATTCGTCTCGACCGCTTCCTTGCGCAGCTTCCCGATCAGCTCCGGCAGCTTGGCGATCCGCTCGCGCGACAGCATCTTCTTAACCGCCGCCTTCAAGACGTCCACCTGCCCGGCCTGACGGCCGAAATCGCCATCGGCAAGCGAATACCGCTCCCGGGCGAAGCCAAGCGCAGTCTCTCCGTCCATCTGCACGGCTCCCGCCGGCAACACTTTCCGTGACGCGTTAATCTGCACCTCTTTCGACAGCTCCACCTCGATGCCGCCGATCGCATCGATCAGCTCGACGAAACCTTTCAGATCCGTCTTGACATAATAATGAACCGGAATGCGCAGCAGATTGCTGACGGCCTGGATCGCCGCCCCAGTTGCCTTCTCGCTTCCCCCTTTGACCGCGCCTAGAAAATAAGCATGGTTCACCTTCGTTAACCCGACTCCGGGCAAGTATACGCGCGTATCTCTTGGAATCGACAACACATGAACCGACTTCTGATCCGGGTCGACATGGGCGACCATAAGCGCATCCGAGCGGGACGCTTCCTTCTCGCGGCTGTCCAGACCGAGTACAAGCACATTGAAACCGGTAGACTCCTCCGCTTGATTCGGCTTGCCCGGATCCGTGACCTCTTCCTGCCTGTCCTTCGCCGCAGGCTGTTCCGGCTGGTTCGCTGCCACTGCTTCTCCCGGTTCATCAGCGGGTTCCAGCCGCTCGGTAAGCCTATCGCTTAATTCGGCGGCAACACCGGCAGGAGGAAGCACGGCAGGTTCGTCAGAATAGGAAGGAACCGCCAATACAGGCAGATGAAACGGATGAAAATGATTGGATGGACGATACGTTTCGTATACATATAACCCGCATACTACTAATAACGCAATCAGTATTCCGCCTGAATAGATCCGAAAACGCCACCTTTTCATATGCGATCCCGCCTTATTATTAAGGATGCAGCCGCGAAAAGTCCGCACTGGCGGCAGTTATTTCGTTAGATACAAATTGTATCATTCAAACATTCCTCATGCAACTTCTTCTTTCCGCGTTACAATCACAGGCGGGAAGAACGTTTCCGGACTTTCTCTTATTCATACCTATGCTTTTAGGCCGCTTCCTATCCCACGGCCGTACGGGAGAATATGCGACTCTGATGCGACGGCACGTTCGAATTGCGCGCAGCGGAGCGGAGCGGATGATGAAATGCCATATATAAAGAAAAAGGTCCGTTTAATCTCCGCTGCGGGAACGGAAAATTAACAGACCTCGTTATGAACCAGGTTACATAAACAGCTCCATCTGCTTGACATCCCCCAGTCTCTCCAGAGAAAACGGCTCATGGTCGCGGAAGTAAGCCTGGTTGATCTCTTTTTCCTTGGTCATGACCAGCTTGCCTCCGCCGGCGGCTTGCCGAAGCCTGCAGCTGAAGACGACCGGGAAATAGTCTTTCAGAAACTTGCCTTCGGCATGCGCCGTCAGCGCGATGATCTGGAAGCCGAGCTGCTCGGCGATAAAAAACACGGGACTGAGCACATGGTCGCTCGAAGCTTTGCCGAACGGGTTGTCGAGAATGACGGTGCGGTGCCTCTTCATATTCGCCTGGATATGCTGGCGCTTCTCGGCGACATAGTTAAGCAGCCCGAGGAACAAGGTCATATTTTTGCTCCATTTCTCGCCGCCGGACCAATTATTCGACTGCTCCCAGGAGAAGGACGCCTTCGTCACGTTGTTCTCATTCGTCACTTTCCGGCACGTGACTTTCATCGGCTTCTCCTGCAGGACGATTTGCAGCAGTTGCTTCGTATCGAGCCATTTCTCAATCTCCTTGCGAACCGCCGGCTTGACCTCCACCCCGTTGTCGTCCCTGTACGGGCCCTTCTCCAGCTCCGTCAAAATCCATTCCAGATGTTTGCGCAGACGTTCCTTCGCCTCCAGCTCCTCCCACTCGGGGATATGGAACGAGTATATCAGCTTCCACTGATCCTCCACCTTCACCTTCGTCTTGGTCGGAATATCCCGCAGCTCGGAAGCGATTTGCCTGAGATGGCTGTGTACGTGAACGATATATTGCTCCAATTGCTGATTATGGGTGCTCATCGTCTCTTCGGCCACATGATTGACGCGTTCGATCCGGCTGTGCATCTTCTGCTGGAACAAGGCGATCTCCGCGTAGCTGTCCTTCTGTTCGACACCCTGCTCGGCCATTTCCCGGAGTTTCACATCTTGAATATGTTTGCGGCAAAAATCGATGAAGTGGGCCCTCGCCTTTTTCACCGCTTTATTTTCGTTCTCCAGAGCTTCCATAGCAGCGGACAAAACGTTCAGCGCGGCTTTGGCGATTTTCATCCGGTCGTACGGAAATTCCGCTTTCCGCTCCTGCGTCAGCAGAGCCGACGGAATAAGCGGGTTTTCAAACCCGTGAATAATTTTGTACTGATTCAGAAACTGGATCACGTCTTCCAGCTTGCCAAGCTGCCCTTGAATGTGCCCTTGGAGCCGCAGCAAGCCTTCCTGCTGCTCCTTCAATCGCCGTTCTTCCCCCTGAACATGCTCCTCGACCTCATGCAGCGGTTCATGGAACGCTTCAGGCTGCTGACCGGAAAAAGCGCCGGAATACTGCTCGACGAGCAGCTTAACCTTGGTCGCCTGCTCCTTATAGGAATCTTCGCTCCGCTTGCATTCGCTCTTCACCCGCGCAAGACGGGCTTCCTGCTCCCTCAGCTCCTTCAATAGCGCCGACATCTGCTCCTCGCCCGTCGCCATAAATGCGATCTCTTCGTTCAGCTCCAGGTCCGCCTGTTCCAGCCGGAGCTTGCTCATCTCCTTCTCCAGAGACAGTTTGCTGCTTCTCGCATGGTTCTGGTCGGCCTCGAGTTGCTGGCGTCCTTGAGAGATGCGGTGCAGCTTCAGGTGCAGATCTTTTCGTTCGTTTTTCAGCCACTCCAGGCTTTGCTCTGCGGGAACCGGCTGCGAGTCCAGAACCTCTTTATACAGCTCCTGACTGTGGAGGCTTGCTTGTTCCATCTTCAAATAGCCCAATCGGTCGTTTGCGGAATCCATCTTCTGTCTGACATGCCGAATCGAGCTTTGTCGGCCGGTCACTTTGCTTTGCAGCCCTTCGGCCTGTTCCGTATATTGGTCGATAGCCAGATTCAGCGCGCCGATCTCTTTGCCCAGCTCGGCATATTTATGCCCCTTCTCGATCCACTGCTGCAGCTGAACCATCTCGGCCTGCTGGTCGATCATCATCTTCTGGTGCTGGTCGATCGTCTGCTCCGTTTGCCGGATCGATTTCTGAAGCTCCTCTTCCCGGCTCTCCAGTTCCCGGACCCGTTCGCGCGTGAACCCGACCTGCCTCTCCATCTCTTGGACGGCCTCAAGCGGATATGTCTCGATGAAGCGCAGAAACGCCGCTTGCAGCTCCGAAGCACGCTGCAGCTCCTCCTCCTTCGCTTGCCGCACCTTAAGAATCGCTTCGCCCTTCCGGGCGATGCCCGTCTTCCAGTCTGCGAAAGCATCCGCATCCGCGTTCTCCCGCCAGTGCAGCGGTTCGATCCAGGCCTGCTCCGCAGCGGCGATCGGCGCTTCCGTATTCACGAGCCGCGATGCTTCCTGGGAAGAAAGGACTTGGATCGGATACTGCATATCCTCTGCATGCTGTCTTAACTTGCTGGCCAATAAAGGGACTTCCTGCTCCGTCGTAATTAAGGTGATCGACCAGAGAGGATGGACCGAAGCCCGCTGCGTAAAGCCGATCCCCTGCAAATACTGGATGCCGGTCTCCAGCAACGTGAACTGGTTGCTCCATCTCGCCGCCAGCTCCGCCACATACACGTCCGCGAAAAACGTATTCTGGCCGCTATAGTCATCGATATAACGGAAAGCGAGGCGTTCCTTGAGCAGACAGGCTTCCTTCTCCAGCCGCAGCTTTTCCCGGTCCTCGCCAAGCTGCTCCTCGATGGAGCTCAGCTTATCGTAGACGGACGTCAGCCTCTCCCAGGAAGACCGGTACCGGCCCAGTCTGGAAATCAGAGACTGGTGCTCCTTGCGGAACACTTCCAGATTCCGCTCGGCACCGGTGCGATCCCCGAACGCTTGCTTGAGCGCTTCCCCGGTCCGCATCAACTCCTCGCCGTTCTCCTCCTTGACGGACGCCAATTCTTTATTTTTCCGGACGAGCAGCACGTTGCCGTCGTCCAGCTTCTGATAACGCTCGGCCCAACCCTTCATGCTGCCTTCCATACTTTCCACATCCGGGTTGGCCAGCACGCTGCTTCGCAGACTGTCCCGGTCTTTGTTGCGCGCCTCCACAATCGACCGGTGCTCGATGATTCGTCTGTTCAACTCTTCCAGCTGCCCGGACAGCTCCTGCAGCACAGTCTCCTCCAGATTCATCCAGTCGCGGCCTTCCGCCAGCTCCTGCCGGAGCTTCTCTTCCTCCGCCTGCCATTCCCGCTCCAGGCTTATATACAAGCTGCGAATCTGCCCGCCGTTGCTCTCCCAAGCCACCCGGAGCTCTTCTTCCTCCCGCGTGCTTCCGAGCTGCTCCAGCTCCCGCTGCAAATAATTTATCCGCTCTTCCGCTTGCTCCCATTGCTGCTTGTAGTCGGCCAGACGCAAGGAATAATAGTGACGCTTAGCCGCTCTTACCTGCTGCCCGATCCGCTCCATATCGGCTTCCGCCAAGTTCAGCTTCGTTTCCAGGGCGGCCTGCTCCTGCTTGTTTTTGGCGATATGGAGCGACGCCCGTCTTCGTTCCAGAAGCTGCAGCTGCCGCTCGCACTCCGCCATCTGGTCGCGCAGCTGGAACAGCTTCGCCGTTTCCTCCTCCTTCTGCTCGCCCGCGAGCGTCCAGTAAGCTTTCGCTTCCGCTTGAGCGGCCGCGTAGTCCTGCTGCCTGGCGTCCATTTTGGCGAATAGGAGAACGTATCTGTCCAGCTCGGCCAGTATTTTCTGGTTTTCCTCGATCTTTTCTTTCAGTTCCTTGTACCGCTTGAAGCTGTCCCGGTGCGATTCGAACGTATCGGCAAACTCGCCTTGGACATACCCCGCCATCGCGTCTTCCACCGTCGGGATCAGCAGCCGGTCGAACAGCTGGGTCGTTGTCTTGCATTCGTCGAAGAAACTTTCCACGCCGCCCTCCGAGCCGTTGATCTTGGCGATCCGCTCCCATTCCGTGGCGATAATGTGGTAGTCGTTCTCCAGCACCTGCTTGTATTCCTTAATCGTGGACGGCAGCTTGGCATTCATTCGTTTGGACGCCATCCCCTGGTAGTAGTCGTACATCTCGCCTTTATCCGCGGCCCTCATCTTGCCTGCGCTTTCCCTCACGAACGGAATCCGGTCGATCGCATCGGGGTCCAATGTCGGATAATCGTACACATACCGGTACGAGTCGAGCCCGGTCGCCGTCAAAAACAAACTGACGCACGTGACGGCATACCGGCGCGGCCTGTCGCTTAAAATCCACTCGATCGCCACATGGGCGGGGCCGTTCTCTAGACTTAACGTATCCTTCATCTTCCGTCCGGCGAGGTCGGTATGCGGGAGCACCGCCTGGATCGCCGTCTGGATAAACACCGTTTTGCCCCCGCCGTTCTCCAGCAAAATCGCTCCGTTATGGCCGTCGAAATGAAACAGCTCGTCGTTGTAACGTTTGTTGCCGTCCTCATAGACGACATTCGTAAACCGGATTTTAGAGATCGCCGGCATGCGTGCTCCCCTCCCCCTCGTTCGCGCCGAATTGGTACAGAAATTCCAAAATACCGCGGTTGTACTCCAGTTCCATAAAATAACGCTGGACGATAACCTTCGTTTTCTCGGTCAAGGCGATTTCCTGATTGCCGATATCCGCGGCGAGCTCTTGAGCGATCAAAAATTTGCGCACCGTGTCCATGAAGCTGACCCGGCTGATCGTATTGCCGCTTTGCCGGGAGGCCGTTTCTTTAATGTCGTCCATCGCGCTCCATTTCTCGATCAAAGCCGTCCAGTTGTAGGAAAATTCCTTTTCCATCTCCTTCAACTCGGCCTCGGGATGCGTCTTCAGCAGCGTGATGCGTTCATTCACGAGCTCCGTCCATTCGTCAAGCCCCAGAAAGCTGCGGGTCGGCTCCATCGTCTGATAGCTGTCGTAAAAAGCGCCGATCAGCACAATGATGCTGACATACATCAAATACAAATCGGCGTTAACGGCATTCGCCCGCAAATAAGTCCGTTTAAGCGTCTCATTGCTTATATGAAAAGGCGATAACCTTGTCTCCGGAATCATATACAGCTGTTCACCGGCGATCAGCACCGCGCAATCGACCTCGCGGGCGAATTGATCGACCAGGCCGCGCACCGCATCGTCCGACATGTATTGCTGCAGCCATTCTTTCCCCGCCGTGCTGTCGCGGGCCAGCAGCGTATACAGGCGAAATGCTTTCATTACCGTTTCGTTCTCAAGCCCCATCTGGATCCGTATCTCCCCATACTATCTGCATATTCTGAATCGTAAACCTCTCGTTGACGCGAATCGAATCCGGCAGCTCCGTAACGATCAGACAGCGATTTCCGAGGAGCGCGTACATGGCGTCCAGCCATGCGCCTTGCGTTTCGCCCTGCCCTCCCTCGCTGTCGTCCGCCCGGAGCGGACTGCGCTGATGCAAATAAATCCAGAAGTCGTAAAACGACCGTTCGCGGAGCAGCCTCGAATATTCGGAGGTTTCCAACCGGCCGATAAAGGGCTTCAGCTCGGCCCTCCCGCTCTCTTCCATCGTCAGGAGCAGCTGCTCCATCAGCAGCTTGTACAGCTTCTGCTGAACCGTCTGGTACCGCAGCTCGTCGCTGTCGCCGCCGATCTCCAGAAACTTGTCGTCCCGCTCCTCTCCGGTGCCGTCCTCCATTATATTTTGTTCGGCCCATACCGTCAGCAGCGACCACGTTTTCGTCTCCTCCACGGGAAGGAACGGCGCAAGCACCCCTTTCATCGCTTCCGGCGGCAGCGGCGTACTGAAGAGGAGGGAGCCGATGTCCTGATCGAAATTAAACGAATCAAGCCCCGTGTAATACAGCGATTCTTGAGCGGCGCTTAAGGCGTGGGATTTGAGCACCATGCTTTGGTGGAACAGGATCGAATGATCCCCGTGCACTTTCTCCAGCTCGCCCGAGATGCGCAGAATCAGCTCGTAAGGCCGCTGATCCGCCTGCCGGATCGTCTCGGCGTGCACGCGGTCCTTCGTCTCCTTCACGAACTGCCGCAATTCCTCGAACTCCTCGTTTTCCATCTGCAGCCGCATATAAATATCCTCAAGCAGCTCCTTGTACCGTCCGAACGTTTCTTCCGATACGATGTTTCGCTTCAGCTCGTGCTCCAGCTTGACCATCCGCTCCTGCAGCGCTTCTACGTCGATGCGCATTTCGTTGATCTGCCGCAGCGCGCCTTCGAACTCGCCCTTCTCCAGCTGCTTGCGCAGCACCAGCTGATGGATCGACAGCTGAAATTCCGAATAAAATTCCTTGGTCGCAAAAACAAGCTCGAGCCCGTCTTCGTCGAGCGTGTAGTATTGCGTATTGGTCTTCAGATCGAAGGCGTTGGCTTTCAAAATCGATATGTAAATCCGGTCCGGCTGTCCGCTCTCCCAGTTCATAAAGGCAAAGTCCCGCTTCTTCCCGGTCGTCGGCCGGAACGTCTGGATGATCTGCCGCGCCAAGTCCTCGTAGCCCGCTTCGTCCAGGTCGATGAAGATACCGGTAACTTTCCACAAAAACTGGGCCAAATCTTTGACGCCGGCCTTGTGGTTGCGCATCAGCTTTTGCTCGAAGAAAAACAGCAGCGTCAGCAGGCCGAGCTCCATCAAGTCGATCGGCTTGTTTTGCCGGTCCGTCTGCCGTTTCCGCTGCAGCTCGTATAGCGGATCGAACAACGCCAGCTTGGCCATCCGTTCCCTGAATCCGGATACGATCTGACCGATTTCTACGTATTCCATGAAGCGTTCCTCCATATGGCGCCAAGCTCTTCCGTCCGCACGATTTCTTGGGGGTAGTAGCCGCCTTCCGCAAGCAGAGCTTCGATTCTTGCCTGTTCCTCTGACGTGAAATAATCCCCGAACCGCCGGATGGACTCCTCTTTGCTCCGCTGATTGTCTTTGCCGTACACGAAGCTCTTATCCAGACATGCCCGGTAAAAAGGGAGCGCCGGAACCGCCGGGCAGCCGAACTTCGCCAGCACGCGTTCATTCAGCGTATGCCAGATCGTGATCCCTTCCGGATCGATATCGCCGAAATAGTAAAACCGGTGAGCGACGTCGCCAAGCGGCAGTTGCAGCGGAAGCAGTTCGATGCTTTTGGCGATCCGTTTGCCGCCGCCGAAAATCAGCGTCGTAAACGGGACGTCCGGCAAAGCTTGCAGCAGCGCCTGGTACGTCGTTTTATTTTCAACAATAAGGTGTCTGTGAACGGGACTTGCCGAGCATAAACAGCGGGGATTCACCGCCATCATTAGAGGGTCCTCCACGGGAATAATCCGCAGCCGCTCCCATAACCCGATCCGGGCGAGCAGCTCTTTCCCGCGTTTCTCGGTGATCCATTTCTCGTCGCCGACCAGCTCGAAGCTTCGCTCCGGCGCAGGGACGTCGGTGTCCGGCAAAGCGTTCCGCCTCAGATAACCGTCGATCCGTTCGAGATACGGCCAGTCCCGCTGCCAATCGTCAAGCTCCAGCGCATAGTAGGCATCCAGGCCGATTAAGGGGTGCAGCTTCAGTCTCGCTTGATGAATCTCTTGATGCAGCTCTTCCTTCAGCCGGCTTTTATGTACTTTATATTGATAGGCGAGAGACGGCAGCTTGCCGGTTCTCCCCTGGCGTTGAACCATCTGCAGCATCCCTGCGGCTTCGAGCTCCAGCACCGCACCCGAAAATTGCTCGTACGTGCAGGGCTGTCCCACAAACAACTGTTCCAGTTCCGGAAGGGAAGCATGCTGTTTCTTTAAGGTTTGCAAATATCGCATGATCTGCGTCTTGGGGTCCATGAACATAAGCTCCTGTTAGTAGAAGGATGTGTCTATTATAGCAGAAAACTGCTAAACGAAGCCCGCAACATGGTCGAGAGTATGTCGGCGAGGCGGAGCGGGTTCGCGAAAATGAGACGATTCACGGGACAGAGGCGGTTGAGACGTTCCTCGACTCGGTCCCGGCGATTCAGGTACATGTCGATCCGACGCTTAAGGTGTACTATTTGGAGTAGAAAAAAACCGATTCCCGCGGGAATCGGCTTTATCGTATTAGGCTTCCAAGTTAAACAGCTTGCCCAGCGATATTTGAAAATCCTTGAACACGTTCGACCGCACATTATCTTGCTCCATATATAAGTCGCGTACCTGATACGCGCCATCCTGCAGTGCATATACATGAACCGTGCGATTGCCGGGATCGACGATCCAATATTCCAAAACGCCATATTTCTGATAAAGATTGAACTTCTCATTGAAGTCTTTCAGCGCCGTAGAAGGCGACAATACCTCGATAATCATAGTTGGCGCGCCTTGACAACCGTTCTTGGAGATCTGTTTCTTGGAGCACACCACCGACAGATCCGGTTGTGTCACATGATCAGGCGTATCGTATCGATCGCTTTCGCTAAAGAATACGTCGAACGGAGCGACAAACACAAAACAGCTCTTATTCTGGAAGTGCGTTCGCAGCGCAAAATGTAACTCTCCTACAACAAACTGGTGAAGAGCAGTCGGTGCCGGTGACATGGTATATGCCTTGCCGTTAATTAATTCCCATGCTCCATCCCAAGACAACCAATCTTGATACGTGTGCTGCCGCTTCTCATCCGGATTGGACAATGTGGATCTGCCTCCTTCGGATTTTTTTACTGTTACTGCTTATCTATAACTTACCTTGCTTAATCTGTTCAATGATTTCACCTGTCGTATAGATCTTGCCTTGCTTAAGATCCTCTTCGGATTGTTCGATCATTTGATGAAAGTCCGGGTCAGAATCGAGTACAAAAATGATCCGTCCTAACACGCTCGGTTTATCATCCAATGTCGCAACCTCCTTCGATATACTTGTGAAAATCTGGCTGCGTGTACCAAAATTATAACACATACCGCTAGGATTTCTTAGCGAGAGGGATTTACAATATTTGAGGACATCGAGAAGCGTTGGGATAATCCGTTATCGGTTTTGTTGGTACAATTAGTTATCTTTAAATAGCATATCATTAAATAGAGCCACAATACTTTCTTCGGTTGGATCATTCGTACCTAACTCCCCGCGAAAAGCTCCGGCTATGACAGAACGAGTTAGAGAAATTAAAATATCCTCTTCTTACACAATAAATCGTTTGTATTCATTTGTCTGTATCCCGTCACGGAACATATGTTCGAAAAGTCATAGTCCGTTAGCCTTAGATCAAGATAATGATTCGGCATAAAGCTCTAAAAAACCTTTTTCCCCAACAATTACAACTTTGGCTCAAAGCAAAATAAGCCAATGCCTTGCCACTACACCGTAGGAGCTTTTCGCTGCGATAAGCTCCGCATCTTGTTGGGCTTGCGAAATCATGCTCATACGAGCTGCATCTTCTTCCGACAACACGCCAAGGTTTTGATCAGACGATGCTTGGGTTTACCGTCTTTACCCCTATACGAAGCAACGATTTTATAATAGCTACAGGTTCTTCTGAAGCCTTCTCCACGTTGAGAGCCCCTACGCAAGAAGGCCTCTTTCCGGTTCGGAGTACCGCAGGTCGACGGCTTGAAGGACGAACATGCCGTGTCCGCTTTTCTCTTCCCCGTCCCCGAATCCGAAAAAACAGTCCTCGTCCCATTCACATATCCCCCCGGTCCGTGAATATATTGATAACAAGCTATCTTTTCCAAAGGCAAGCCGCCGTACTGCACTCCATCCATGCGCGAGGAAGCGCGGGAGCGAAACAACCCAACAGGAGGTGCCGCAACATGACCAATCCGCTGTTTATCGTTTCCCGGGAAGACTGGTCACTCCACCGCAAAGGCTACCAGGACCAAACCCGCCACCAGCAAAAAGTACGCGAAGCGATCAAGCAAAATTTGCCCGACCTCGTCACCGAAGAAAATATCGTCACCTCGCACAATAAGCAAATTATTAAAGTGCCGATCCGCAGTCTCGACGAGTATCGGTTCCGCTATAACTACAACAAGAGCAAGCACGTCGGACAGGGCGACGGTGACAGCCAGGTCGGCGATGTGCTCGGCGTCGATCCGTCCGCAGCGAATCCTGGGAAAGGCGAGGGGGCCGGCGACCAGCCGGGCGAAGACTACTTCGAGGCGGAGATCAGCATGGAAGAACTCCAGTCGATGCTATTCGAGGAGCTGGAGCTGCCCTACATGGAACAGAAGCAAAAAGACAATTTGCAGACGCAGGAGATTCAATTTAACGATATCCGCAAAAAGGGGATCATGTCCAACATCGACAAAAAGCGGACCATCCTAGAAAATTTGCGCCGCAACGCAGGCTCCGGCTCGCCGGGCATCCACCACATCTCCCCCGACGACCTGCGGTTTAAAACCTGGGACGAAGTCGTCGTCCCTCACTCGAACGCACTCATTCTCGCGATGATGGACACGTCCGGCTCGATGGGCAGCTTCGAGAAATATATCGCGCGCAGCTTCTTTTTCTGGATGACGCGGTTTTTGCGGACGAAATACGAGAAGGTCGAGATCGTCTTTATCGCCCATCATACCGAAGCGAAGGAAGTCAGCGAGGAAGAGTTTTTCACCAAAGGCGAAAGCGGCGGGACGATCTGCTCGTCCGCTTATCAGAAAGCGCTTGAGATTATCGACCGCCGCTATCCGTCGTCCCACTATAACATTTACCCGTTCCATTTCTCCGACGGAGACAATTTGACGAGCGACAACGAGCGGTGCGTCAAGCTGATCGAGAAGCTGCTCGAGCGGAGCAACATGTTCGGCTACGGGGAGGTCAACCAGTACAACCGGAGCAGCACGCTGATGTCCGCGTACCGGCACATTCAATATCCCCGCTTCCAGCACTGCGTCATTCGCGAGAAGGGCGAAGTGTACAAGGCGCTGAAGACGTTTTTCACGAAAGGCAAAGAGGGGTGAGCGAAAGCGATGCATCCGGACGAAATCAAACAGCTGGAGCGGGCGATCGACGAAATTACTGAAATCGCGCAAGGATTCGGGCTCGACTTTTACCCAATGCGGTACGAAATATGCCCATCCGATATCATTTATACGTTTGGCGCCTACGGCATGCCGACCCGCTTTAGCCACTGGAGTTTTGGAAAAACGTTCAATAAAATGAAGATGCAGTACGACTTCGGGCTTAGTAAAATCTACGAGCTCGTCATCAACTCGAATCCGTGTTACGCCTTTCTGCTCGACGGCAACTCCTTGATCCAGAACAAGCTGATCGTAGCGCACGTCCTCGCCCACTGCGACTTTTTCAAAAATAACGCCCGGTTCTCGAAGACGAACCGCAACATGGTCGAGAGCATGTCGGCGACGGCCGAACGGGTTCGCGAATATGAGATGATTCACGGGACGGAAGCGGTCGAGACGTTCCTCGACTCGGTACTGGCGATCCAGGAGCACGTCGATCCGACGCTCGTCAAGCCGTACTATGGCGACAAAGAGCGGCGCGATGCGGAAGCGAAAGCGAAGCTGAAGCCCCATCAGCCCCGAGGCAAGACGGGCTACGAGGATTTGTGGGAACTGACCGACGATCCCGAGGAGAAAGCGAAGGCGGAGCGCGAACGCCAGGAGCAGCCCAAGAGATTTCCGTCCAAGCCGGAAAAAGATCTGCTTTATTTCCTCGAGGAGCATTCCCCCATCCTGGAAGATTGGCAGCGGGATATCGTGACGATGCTGCGCGATGAGATGTTGTACTTCTGGCCGCAGATGGAGACCAAAATTATGAACGAAGGCTGGGCGTCTTACTGGCACCAGCGCATCGTCCGGGAGCTCGATCTGACGAGCGAGGAGACGATCGAATACGCCAAGCTGAACAGCGGGGTCGTGCAGCCGTCTCGGCACAGCTTGAACCCGTATTATTTGGGACTGAAAATATTCGAGGATATCGAGAAGCGCTGGGAATCCCCCTCCGAGGAAGCACGGGATCGTTACGGCTACAAGCCCGGACGCGGTCGCGAAAAAATATTCGAAGTGCGCGAATTTGACTCCGACACGTCGTTCGTCCGCAACTATTTGACCAAAGAGCTGGTCGACGAGCTGGATCTGTACGTGTTCGAGAAAAAAGGACCGGAGTGGAAAATTACTGAGAAAACGTGGGAATCGGTGCGCGATACGCTCGTCTACTCCCGGATCAACGGCGGCTTCCCCGTCCTGCATGTGGTTGACGGCAACCATACGAACAACGGCGAGCTGTATATGAAACATTCGTACGAGGGCATCGAGTTGGACATCAAATATTTGGAGAAGACGCTGCCTTACGTGCAGAAGCTGTGGGGGCGAACCGTCCACCTGGAGACGATAATCGAAGATAAGAGCGTGCTGTTCACGTATGACGGGAAGAAGCAGCACCGGAAGTTTATGTGAGGGATGAAGGGTGCCTGCTCGGGCTTTGTGCCTGGGCGGGCTTTTTTTGTTTTGGGGTCTTCACTGATGACTGCGGATTCAGTAATTTTTGTGTTTATTTGGAATTAAAACTACTTTATTACTTTCAGAAAACCTATTAAACTGTTACTGAACGAAGCGTTCTTTTAACTATTACTGTTATTTTATCGTGGATTATTCACGCGATTCATTTGGCGGCGATGCGATTATGGAAGCTGAGTGTTCGTCCATCGTTAGTTCAAACGGAGAATTATATGGCAAGCCGTATACGGAATTTATTTTGAAAGGATGCAGTCCGGACCGGGAGACGTATGCGCTTTATAAATTGTTTGGCAGATGATATTTTCAAAATTTTTCAGTTATATAACCTATCCAAAGTTGGTGACCAGACAAAAAAGCCCCGCACCTTAAAGAGCGGGGCTCTTCGCAAGTAAATCCGCCTTACGGCTGAGGATTCACCAAAATTTTGATTTGGCTTTTGTTTTTCGTCAGCGCCTCGAATCCTTCGGTTACGATATCGTCGATGGCGATTTTTTTCGTAACGAGCTCCAGCGCCTGAATTTGTCCGTTCGCGATCAGTTGGATCACTTGCGGGAAAATGTTGCGATACGCGATAATGCTCGTCATCTTCCGTTCCGTCAGAATAAGACCGTTCAGCGGAATGCTGGCCGGCTTCTCCCAAATGCTGATGTTGACGATATTGCCCTCGGAGCGCGTCGATAAAATAGCCGCGTTGATCGTCTGCTCGATCCCCGCAACTTCGTACGCCACGTCAACCCCCAGCCCGCCGGTATGCGAACGGATCGTCTCGACGGTGTCGCATTCCTTCGGGTTGACGATTACGTCCGCGCCTACCTTGCGCGCAAACTCCTGACGCTCCGGAGACACTTCGACGGCGATTATTTGGCTCGCGCCTGCCGCCCGCGCCGCCTGAATCACCAGAAGACCGATCGGACCGGTGCCGAATACGGCTACCGTACCGCCGATCCGCAGATCGCTTTCGCGCACCGCATGCACGGCTACGGCCGCGGGTTCGACCAGCGCCGCCTGCTCCCATGTCATATGGTCGGGAATCCGGTGAATCATGCTTGCCGGAACGACGCTATATTCCGCAAAGCCGCCGTAGCCGCCCGACAGTCCGACAAAACCCAGCTTTTCGCAAACGTTATAATGACCTCTTTTGCAAGAAGCGCACTCCCCGCAATGATAGATCGGCTCGATGCATACGCGGTCACCCGGCTTCACATTCGTGACGCCTTCGCCCACCTCGACCACTTCCCCTGCAAATTCGTGGCCCATCACGACCGGCGCTTTGTCTTTGGAGATCGGATGAGGCTGATCGACCGGAATAAAGATCGGTCCCGCCAAATATTCGTGCAGGTCGGAGCCGCAAATGCCGCAATACGCCACCTTGATTTTCACTTGTCCCGCTTGTACTTGGGGAACCGGAATATCTTGTACTTGAATGTTGCGAACGTTTTGCCACAGTGCTGCTTTCATGGATTACACCTCTCTGGTTGTCAGTTTGGGTTAGGACACCATGGTACTACAGCACTAGTATGCACGGAAGTGATTTTTCTCACAAAGCTAAGCCGAACAAACGGGACATGGGCACCTGCAGCAAAACGTCCGCAAATCAAGCTGTTTGGCCGATGCCGCCGCCGCGTATCAAAACCGCCCGTGTGGATAAAAATAACGGCGCAAGGCAATCATGCCAACCCCTAACTTGGACTAGCAGGAGGAGAGCCGGTTTATGCGTTTGCTCCACAAGCTCAAACGTCTCTTCCATAAATCGCACTCCCCGTCCCGCCAGCAAGCGGAGCCGTCCATGCCCGCCAGCCGTCTGTTTCCGAGGCTCCAGCCGAATCTCCGGCATATCCGGCAAGTTCTCGGAAATAGCGGCGACCTGATCATCCGGGAATTTCCAGTCGGACCGAACGCCCGGCTGAATGCCGCGATTTTATATACGGACGGTCTTGTGGACGCGCCTTCGGTACAAAGCTTTATCCTCGAGTCTCTTATGACCGATCTGGACAAGGCGGAGCTGGAGAAAGCGATTCGCACGGGACGTAACGTGCTGCACTACTTGAAGGATCATGCGCTTACCGTAAGCGGAATTCAACCGCTACTTGACTGCAACAAGCTGTTTAACGCTTTATTGTCCGGCAGTGTCATCTTTTTACTGGACGGCTACGACGAAGGCTTTGCCATCGATTTGAGCAAGCACGAGCATCGGCAAGTTTCCGAACCGGCCGTAGAATCGGTCGTGCGGGGGCCGCGGGAAGGCTTTACGGAAAATTTGCGAATCAACACGGCGCTTGTCCGCCGGAAGATCAAAGACCGGAATTTATGGATGGAGAACCGGACGATCGGCACTGTGACGCAAACCGAGGTCGCCGTCATGTACATCCGCGGAATCGTGAACGGGCAGATCGTGGAAGAGGTTCGGGCAAGGCTGGACCGGATCGATATCGACGGCATTCTGGAGAGCGGATATATCGAGGAGCTGATTCAGGACGAGACGTTTACGCCTTTTCCGACCATCTACAATACGGAAAGGCCTGACGTAATCGCCGCGGAGCTGCTGGAAGGCAAAGTTGCCATCTTCGTCGACGGCACTCCGTTCGTGCTGATCGTCCCCGCCCTGTTCGTCTCGTTTCTTCATTCCGCCGAGGATTACTATCAGCGTGCCGATATTAGCACCTTGCTGCGGATGATCCGGTATGTCGGATTTTTTACCGCTTTGCTCGCCCCGTCGCTTTATATCGCGATTACTACGTTTCATCAGGAGATGCTGCCGACCCAACTGCTGATCAGTCTGGCCGCCCAGCGCGAGGGTATCCCGTTTCCGGCGTTCATCGAAGCGCTGATGATGGAGATTACGTTCGAGATCTTGCGCGAGGCCGGACTGAGAATGCCCCGGGCGATCGGTCAGGCCGTCTCGGTCGTAGGCACGCTGGTCATCGGGCAAGCGGCGGTAGAAGCCGGCATCGTCTCCGCAGCGATGGTTATCGTCGTATCGATAACAGCGATCTCGAGCTTCGTCTTTCCGGCTGTTAATATGTCGATCTCAATTCGGATGCTGCGCTTTCCGCTGATGATTTTGGCCGCTACATTCGGTTTGTTCGGCACGATCTTCGGGCTGCTTGCGCTTGTGCTTCATCTGTGCAGCCTCCGTTCGTTCGGCGTGCCTTACATGTCGCCGTTCGCCCCCTTCCATCTGGAGGAACAAAAAGATACGATATTCCGGCTGCCGCTCTGGATGATGCGCAAACGCCCCCGGTCCATCCGCCCGAGAAACGCCGTCCGGCAGCAACCGGCGCCTGCCCCGAAATCCAGGCCGAAGCCCCAGCATTAACTCGGCGGCCGATGCCGGGAAAGGAGTACCGCGGATGAAGCCTGCTACGGTCATAGCCGTATTGTTGACGGTCGTCCTGCTGTCGGTCACGACTGGCTGCTGGAACCGCAAAGAACTGAACGATCTGGCGATTACGGCCGGACTCGGGATCGATTTGACGGATAACGGGGAATACCGCGTCTCGGCTCAGGTCGTCAAACCCGGCGAAATTACGAAGAGCAAGGGCAGCAGCCTGAGCTCGCCGGTGCTTCTGTACAGCGAAACCGGAAGCACTGTATTTGAAGCGATCCGCAAGATGACGATCTCCAGTCCGCGAAAAATATATTTGGCGCACCTGCGCATACTCGTCATCGGAGAGAAGCTGGCCCGAAAAGGAATCGGAGAAGCGCTGGACCTGGTGTCCAGGGATCAGGAGCTGAGAACCGATTTCTTCATCGTAGTCGCCAAGGGCGGCAAGGCCGAAGATGTGCTGAAGGCGCTGACTCCGCTGGACACCATCCCTTCGGTCAAAATGTTCAATTCCTTGGAAATATCCGAGAAGGTATGGGCCCCTACGGCGAAGGTGACGCTCGACAAGCTGGTTACCGCATTTGCAAGCACAGGCCGGCAGCCGGTTTTAAGCGCGATTCAATTAACAGGCGACAAAGAAATCGGCAACCAAACGGCGAACCTGGAGCGGATCGAGCAGGCGGCCTATCTGAAGTACACGGGTCTGGCCGCGCTGAAGGAGGATAAACTGGTCGGCTGGCTGAACGAAAATGAGAGTAAAGGGCTCAATTACATGCTCGGCAATGTGAAAAGCACGGTCGGATTCGTGAACTGCCCGGGCGGCGGGAAAACGGCGATGGAGGTCATCCGGACCGTCTCGTCAATGAAAGCCCGTATCGTAGACGGAAAGCCGGTCGCGGATGTAGTAGTCAGAATGGAGACCAATGTCGGCGAAGTGATGTGCAAAATCGATTTGACGAAGGAAGAATCGATTCTCGACCTGGAGAGACGCTCCAATCAAATGGTCAAGTCGTTCATTGCGGCCGCTCTTCAACAAGCCCAAAAACAGCTGAAGGTCGATATTTTCGGATTTGGCGAGGCCGTTCACCGCGCCGATCCGAAGGTGTGGAGACAGCTGGAGCCGGATTGGGACCGGCATTTCTCGAACATGCAGATCCACGTGAAAGTTATATCCAAAGTACGGCGCGTCGGCACGACGAACAACTCGTTTCTGAACAAGCTGAAGGAGGACCCCGGATGATTGTTGCTTCCATCATCGCTTCCACCGTCCTGATCGCTTTGCTCGAAGCTCCGGCGTTATGGCGCAAGCAGTCTTGGAAAGAGCTGTGGACCGTCTGCGTTCTGCTGTTGGCCGGAACCTTATTAAGCGTCGCGCAGGCGCTTCATATGCCGATTCCGAACCCGGTCGGCTGGATCACTGTTATATTCAAGCCGGTCAGCGAGGTTGTAACCCGATTATTATCGTGAGCGCAGACAGACCGCAGTCCGAATAACGCTGGCACAGAAGGGAGAGAGCGTATGCCGAACAAAAACGCGATCAGCCTGCGGCAGTTCACCGTGCTTGTCCTGCTTATGACCGTGGGCGACTCCCTTCTCGTACTGCCGGCTATTCCGGCATCCGAAGCGAAGCATGATGCGTGGATATCGGCGCTGGCCGGCCTCGCTTTCAGCTTGCCGATCCTTTGGCTGTTCGGGGTCGCGAACCGGCGTTTTCAAGGACTCAGCCTGATCGAATATGTACATGAACGGTTTGGCCGAACGTTTGGAACAGTGTTAGGGCTTCTGTTCCTCATCTTTCCGCTCACCTGCTCGGCCGTTCAAATCCGCGAAATCGGAGATTTTATGATCACGCATATTTTGCCGGAGACGCCGATTCAAGCGATTCATCTGCTGTTTATAGCCGTCATTTTGTTCGGCGCCGCACAGGGCCTTGAGCCGATCGCACGTACGGCGGAAATATTGTTTCCCTGGTTTCTGCTGCTGTTTACCACATTCGTTCTTTTTCTATTCCCGCAAATCGACTTCAGGAACATTCAGCCGGTTTTGGGGGAAGGAGTCAAGCCTGTGCTGCGCGGAGCTCTCACAGCTGCCGCGTTTCCTTACACGGAGCTTGTGATTCTGCTCATGATCGCCCCCTACGTGACCAACCGCGAGAAGGCAGGCAAAAGCCTGATCGTCGGCGCCGTGCTTGGAGGGTTGGTGCTGATCATGGTCGTCTCGTTATGCATCTGTGTTCTCGGACATTATGTATCCGGCAGCCAGCTGTATCCCACGTATACGCTTGCCAAGAAAATAAGCGTTGGCTTGTTTCTGGAGAGGCTGGAAGCGATTATGGCGATCATGTGGTTTATCAGCGCGTATTTTAAAATTACGATATACGTCTATGCGCTTCATCTGGGGATCGCACAAACGTTCAAGCTGAACGGCTACAAGCCGATTCTGCTGCCCGGGGGCATGCTGCTCGTGTCCCTGTCCATCGCTATCGCCCCGAATATCGTCCATTTCCAGACGTTGATCGTCCGTTACTGGCCGTATCTCGATTTTTTGTACGCGATTGTGTTTCCGTTATTGGTTATAGGCGCCCAAGCGCTGCGAAAAGCCGAAAACAGCGGACCCGGCGGAGCCCAGGCAAGATGAAGCGGAAGCCCGGTAGTGGGGCGGCCTGAAGAAAAGCCGGACAAGGCGCGCGTTACCAGGGGGCCCGATCAAAACGATCGATTGTTCGTTTCTCCCCGTTCCGTCCTCATCCGGCGGTGCTGCACTCCGTATTATGGCAAGAGCGCGATCTTAGCGGTCAAATGTGAACACCGATGTGCAAAGCCCCTCCAGGCTTACCTCGCGCCGTAAACCGGATGATCCGGTATCGGTTACAGTGCAGTTCGAGACGCTGCGGGCTTCATTCGTCACATAAACCCGGGCGCCGGACACCGTCACCGTCAAATGGAACGAATCCGGTAAAGACTCCGGCAGCTCAAGCCGGAAGCGGCTCGCGGCGTAGCCGGCATAGCCGGCCTCGACCGTTCCGGTGCGAACGACATGACCGGCGTCCACGCGTTGTTCCCCTTCGAACAGTTGGACGCTGCTTCCGGCTCGCGCAGCTGTCACTCGATATTCCGTTCGTCGTCCGCTTAAATTGACGAAGATCATGTAGGCATCTGTCTCCGCTACGATGCAATCGTCCATTCGTGCTGACAAAAGGCGGGTGGCGTTAGCCGACTCGCGGGTCAGCTCGGCCGAGGCGTTCGGAAGGGCCAGTACGGCAAATACGGGAAGCTCGGCCGGTCCATCGAAGAGAAGCCCGCTTCTGGTATTCAGCGTCAGAACGTCCTCCACGCCTTTCCACTTCGCATACTGGTGACGATTCCAATACGTAACGTTGTCCGAGCCGATTACGACGTATCCGATCTCCCCGTTAACGTTAATGTAAGGGACCGGTCCGAACGATTCGACGATGTCGGGGTCCTGCCCGTAATAGCCTTCAAACTGCTTCGTGCCGCCGGGAACGGCCAACGTTTTCGAGCCGTCCGCATAGCCGGGAAGCGCGGAGTAACGTTCGTTGCGGATGCCGATCAGGCCCGTCGACAGCCTCTTGATCTTGCAGGGCCGCTGGATGCGAACGCGTTCGGCGTAGAAGCTTCTCCCGTCCGGAAGCGACACGAAGCCGATACGCTGGAGCAGCTTGCCTCCCTTGCCGCGCTGAAGCTCGGCCACAGCCCCGAAGCCGTCGCTGAACCGGTGCAGATGCTGCTCGTCGCATTCGACCGGCGTCGTCTCATTGTACGCCACACCCGATTGTTCCCCTTCGAACTCGACCTCGCCGATGAAGCTCGAATATGCGGGCGTGACGCTCCACACTCCGTTCCGCGGCAGGGTGATCGCCATGACGTGATTGCGCCAGCTGAAGGCGGAAAACGATGCATCCGTCCGGTGAACGATCGAGCTGCCGTACGGGTAGTAGTGAACTCCGTTGACAGCCTCGCTTAAGTCGCTCTCTCCCGACGGCTCCGTCCCCGCTCCGCCGAAACGGTGCAGCAAGTACGCGATCAGCACACTATGCGCGCAACCGAATTCCATCTCCTTGGCCGTCTGATGGCCTTCGGTCACGATGCATGCTTCCCCGTTCTGCTCCAGCAGGCAGCCTCTCGTATTGCTGATCTGCAGGTTCTCGACGAATTCAAGCGCCGTACGTTCAAGGGCGGCGGCGTCCGGGTTGCCGTGCAGGACATGGATAAACGCATGGCACATCATCGAAGCGTGATGAAGGTTGTACCACCAGTCCTGTCCTTGGATCGGCACTGGGATTCCATCCGTGTAGCTCCACAGCTTGATGGTCCGCTCGTACATCGGCACGTTGCCCACGGTCAACTGCTCGGGGACCGGACTTCCCGCCATCATTTCCAGCAGCGCATACAACCCGCGCAGCGAGATTCCCGCCATCATATAGGAAGGATGGACGAATGCATGGTTTTCCGTCGTATAGTCCGGATGGAACGTAATCGTCGACACTCCGCCGGTCCGCTTCACGTTATCGCCCGGTGTCGTCACCGAATTGCGCGCCCAGCGAAGCGCCGCTTGTCTCCACGCTCCGCCGCGCGGATGGTGGGGCAGCAGGGCAGCGGCGGCGCCGATTCCCGACGACGTCCAGCCGTTCTCCTCGCACTGCGTATCGAAGTAGACGCCGGTGCCGGGTTTCATCGCGCTGTAGCAGTCGGCGTAATATTCCAGCACCGACTCCATGAGCCGCTTCGTTTCCTCGTCCAACTCGTCGTGAAGAAGCCAGGCTGCGCAAGCCATCGCGTGTACGACCGTCCCAGTTTGGCTCGCCCGGAAGAACGAATCTCCCCGTCCTCCCCACTTTTTCCGGCTGCAATGCGGATTCGGCCCCTCTACACGGACACACTCCTCCGGACCCGTATCATGCGTAAAGCCTAAATAACGGATGGCCCGGATCGCTTTGCTCCGCACCTCCTGCTGCGGCATGCCGGTAACCGCTTCGTCGTATTCGGGCATCGTGCCGACCGCCGCGAACACCGCCGCCGTGTAAGCGCTCTCGATGCCGTACCAGTAAGACCCTCCGAAGAAATGTCCGCAATTTTCCCGGTCCGGCCAATCGGCGTATTGTTCGTTGGCATACCGGGTCCACTTCAGCAGCACTCGGGACAACCGGCGCGTATATTCGTTCTCCCCCGCCCTTCCCCAATCGATCGGCGTCCACGCCGCCCGCGATACCGTTTCGTCATTCGGCATGATCTCATCTCCCATCCCAACTCTTTTCGCAGCGGTGAAAAAGCCAACAGGCACATTGCTGTATTTTACTTGTTTGCGTACATATAGGTTCGCTCCGCCGAAACGAAGTCCTTCCGGGGTTGGAATTAAATTTGTACGGCAGTATAAGGCTGCGCCTGGACGAAGTATAAAAGGTGGACGCCTCCTAACGTTGATCAGCTTCCCTAGTAAACGGCCCTGCGGTGCTTGTGCCCATTATGAAAGCTTCTAACGAAGTCTTTGCCGCGCCTCGAGGAATGAGTCTGCAAGCAGAGACTTTTCTTAGTGAAGATGTTCACTTCACTGCTTTAATACTTTAGTAAAGCCGAACATTTCATTCCTTGATGATAAAAAACTGCTTGAGCTCGAATGCTCAAGCAGTCTATTCTGTAACAACGTTGCGGTCCTGATTGTGCGAGAAGTACCAGCGGCTTATGTCTACTGCACTACGATCCGGCGCAAAAGTCATGTACCGCCTGCCAATCTACCATCGCCAGCTGCAGCGGTACGTTAGCTGCATTCGACCGGAAAGCGACGGAAGGCAGTTAAGACGAAAACCGGTTAAGGCCTGCCGGTACCGGTACTTGCCCCGGTGCCAGTTGTGCCCGTACCTGTTGCACCTGATCCGGTTCCGCCGCCGCCACCTGCGCCTGTTGAGCCCGTTCCCGTCCCCGTGTTGCTTCCGGTTCCGGAACCGGCGCCGGTGCCGGCGTCAGCTCCACCATTGCTTCCGGTGCCGCTGCCATTGCCGATTGGCGGCTGGCCGCTCAGCGGCGGCACGATGGTCGTGCCTCCCGGCGAAGTGCCGCTGCCGGACGGCGTTCCGCTTCCAGGCTGGCTGCCCGGCGAAGTGCCTGTTGACGCGCCGGTACCCGACTCCGTCCCGGGAGCGGGAGGGCCAAGCAGCGGATCGTTCTGCCCGGTTTCTCCGCCCGGCACCTGCTGCACCGGTTGGACGGGCTGGAACCACGTCTGGTACCCGACGATTCCGATCGTCACCAGCACGGCCACTCCAGCGAATATGCTTCCGAATTGAATGAGCATTTTCCGGTTCCCCTTCATGAACCGGATGAGCGGATTGGCCTGCGCCAGCCGGATATCAGCCAGCACTTTCCGCATGGAGGCGTTCGGGATACTTTTCAGCTTCAGCCAGACGTTTTTCTTATTCAAGGCTCCGCGGTCCGACCTGAGAAAATAACCGCGAAGCGCCGCTTCGTATTCCTTCGTCATCGCCATGTTCGGAAGGTGAAAATAAGCGTATCCAGCCGACCAGTGGATAAAATCATAAATCTCATCGGCGTGGTCCGCCTCCTGCCGGATGTACGCAAGCATCTGCATAAAGGCGAAGGAGCATTCGCCCGGCTCCAGCCCGTTCTCATAGAAGGCGTACGCGATCTTCTCGTAGTTTTCCGGGCGGGCCCGTCCCTTCAACACTCGCTGCAGCAGCGCTTGAAGCTGATCGAGCTCCTTGGGCATAAGCCGGCTCAGCACCATGTAGCTCTCGGCTTCCTTCGAATTGACGTTGCGCAGCAAATAGGAAGCGCATTGCAGCGTATGGAATACGGCCTGATCACTCGGACCCAGATTTTCGGTCAACACGTGAGAATGATTGCCCAGCATATATTTCATGCTTTCCAGCTGCTGCAGCGTGACTTGGTCCAGATCGATCTTGCCGATAATCGTTTTCTGCGCGTGCACGTCCAGATCGTTATAAAAACGCTGCAGCCGCTTCGTGTTGCCGGTATCGCTTTTGTACAGCATATCCAAAAACACGTTCAGACTGCCGCCCGACGCGATCCGTTCGCGGTCCTTCTCGAGCAGCTCCTTCGTTCTGCGCATCAGCTGTTCCTGGAAATAAGCGGAGCCTACCGCATCTTCGATATGTTTGAGCCAAAACGAGATTTCTTCCTGCAAAGCCTGCATCGTGCCCGCCTGCTGAATCCGGTCGAGCATATACGCCTGCAGCACAGGCGCGAACTGCTCGGTGGCAAGCATTTTATGGGCAACGGCCTGAAACAGCTCCTCGTGCTTGAGGACGGCGTCGAATACCCGGTTCGGATAACCGCTGTCTTCGTGGAAGTTCCAGCCGTTATAGAGCAGCTTGATCAGCGAAAACACCAGGTTTTCCCTTAAGCCGCCGATCCGGTAATAGTCGATCATCGCTTCCACGTAACCGAGCGACAAGATATGGCCTTTGCCGAACAACGAGATTTCCCGCTCCGCCAGCTGCCAGAACAGCTCGTCCAGCCGCGGCTTGCTCTCGACATTCCGATCGTTCAGATAGGTCAGGATGCTAGTAACGATCGCTTCCTTCTTCGATTCATAGATATCTTCGCCGCCCTGCTCGATCTGGTACAGCACGCTCAACTGATGATAGGCCGGCAGCGATGCCGCCGTCTGAGCGTCCACGTCTTGAAGCGCCTCTTCGGCGAAATCGAAAAAAGCTTCCAGCTCCGCAGGCTGTCCCCGGTACGCCCAGGCAAAATCCAGATAAGGCATCTCCGGCCCGGGAGGCTCCGTATTGACGAACCTGCGATTCGGAAAATCGAACAAGTAATCCTTGTCGATCTGGCGGTCGCCGGCCCGGATGCTGCCTTTCTCCACTACCATCACGTCGATATACTTCTTGCCCTGCGGCTCGTGCGAATACGTCGTAAAGCCGAACTTGCGGCGCATTCCATACGGCAGGCAATGATACAAAAGCTCAAGCAGCTGATTCGCATACAACGAGCTTCCGGTGACGTCTACGTCCAGCGCGATGTAGACCTTCTTGTTGCTGGAGATGGACATGCATACCGACCAGAGCAGCTGTTTAAACAACGTTTCGTCGATTCCGAGCCGGTCCAGCATATGCTGCTGGCCTGTTACGTAGGATTGCTTGTCGTACTCCAGCTCGTCCAGCTCGGGGAGCTCCTTGATCTCTTCGTTATATTTGCTTGCAAAGCTGGTGATCCGGAAAATCGAGTTCGGCAGCCGATACACCGACTCAGCCAGCTCCTGCGGGACGATGTAATGGTGCAGAAACACGGTATCCCGCTGCCCGGTAAAATCCGCCCCCGCAAATACGCCCCGTCCGATGACGAGCTCCCCGGTTTCCGCCGTAAATACGGTCAGCGATTCGGGATACTTCGACACGTCCTCTTCGCCCCGCTGCCGCAGCTCCTGCGGAGCATGATACAGGCAAAACGGATGAAGCGTCTTCTTAATGAAGTTGTTGTCTAGAGAGGGGGATTTGGCCACCGTATCGAGCCCTTCGTTCGTCCGGAACACGCCTGACCGGCCGCGCGTATAGTATTGCTGCTGGATTTTCCCGCTCTGGCTCAACTGCCTTCGCCCCCTTCTCTCCCCTCGATATAATTCAGCTTGTAGAGCAGCCATACGAAGGGCTCGTCAACGCGCCACGGATTTACGACCCCGGTAATTTTCCGGTCCACCGGGTTGGACCCGAGCGCCGATACGGCAAAGTAGGCGGTATCTGTAAAATAAACGTCCAGCGCGTCTTTGAACGGCCGGTCGACCTTCTCAAGAAACCGGCGTATTTCGCCGTTGATGTTTTCGAATTCGGTCATATTCAAATGCTGCCGATGAACGACGTCGCGGAATACGTTGCTGTTCGAGCGGATGTACTCCCCGTCTTCCTCCTTCAGATGCTGCAGCATATCGCTTTTGGTCAAAACAACGGCAGTCGGGATGTCGGTTTTGGCTTTGTCCTGATGCCCGATAAAATTTTCAAACATTGTAATAGCGACCTCGCGCGGCTCGTCGTAACGGCTTGCGAATTCGCCGGCCTGATTGCCGACGTTCAGCAGCAGCCTGTCGCGGATCGTTTTAATTTGCAGCGGATCGACCATGAACAGAATGCCCGACGAGTTTTTGATATGGGCCGCGTACAGGTCGAGCAAATCGCGGTCGGTCATAATCTCGCCGGCGACATCAAAGAAGACGAGCGTGAGCGGAGCTACGTCTTCCCCTTTGAAGACGAACTGGAAAATAAACGGCTCCTGCTTCTCTTCCTTCTGGGTCATTTCCAGCATCGTGCCCCGTTCGAATATCGGCTCCTCGTAGTTTTGCCGGAACCGGCGGCTGATCTCGGCGTTAAGCGGGATGCAGGCCGCATTGAAATTCGAGGCGGTGGCGTGCTGCAGCGTATGAATGAGCGAGGTCATGTACACCGATTTGCCGACCTGGGAAGCCCCGACGATTGAGATGATGTTGCTGGCGACTTTCCCCGACGTGATCGGAAGCTCGTTATGACAATTGGGGCACAGCCGCTTCCGGGTTACCCGGCCATAACGGTCGTTTACGCCGACCAGCACTTTGCCGGAATAAATTTTGGATTCGTCCGGGATGGAGATCGGATCGATAACCGCTTCGATCTCATCGATCGGAGACAGATTGAACCGCCCGCGGTATTTGTTCAACGCTTCGTCTTCCTGCAGCGCGTAATCCTGATCGTCCTCTACGTGGTGCGCCGCCCGGAACACTACAGCATCGGGATTAAATTTGCTGAAGCAAAACGGGCATACGATCGGATAAAACTCGGGTTTTACTTTCTCCGGCGGCTTCTTCTCAAACATTCCTTTCAAAAACTGCAGCATGCTTCGTCCACTCCTTATTCCGGTATGAGTTCGAACAGCTCGCCGTACTTTTTACCGTCTGTAAAAAACAATTTGATCCGGCTGTTTTTCGGAATTTCGATGTCCGGCAGCACGTTTCGTCCCGGCTGAATATCGTCGATGAACGGATACACCGTTCCGTCCTCCGGATGTAGCGGCATCCCGCCTTCTTTCAGGACGTAACACAACGCTTCCTTCGGAACGGCAACCTCGCTCGTCAGCTCGATCCGGACCGGCTGGTATTTGCGGAACAGAGCCATGCCGGTTTTGATCGAATACCGGATTCTGGCTTTGGCGGCAGCGAACCGGATGAGGTTGTCCCCGTCTTCCTGACGCAGCACGACGATGCCTTCCGGTTTGCGCACACACGGGTAGACGCGATACGCATAATGTCCGATCCCATCGAGGCGTCCACGGTACCCCGCCTTCGCTTTGTACTCCTCGCGCGTATACAGCTTCATCGCAGCCGGCGGCCGCTGTTCCGGAGGTTGCTCCGCCTCGGCCGGGAACAGGTACACATAGACGAAGTCAATACCCGCCGGCCAATTCCACGTCAACACACTCTCGTTGCCTTGTACCCGGTGACGCATCTCGGTGATCCGGCTTGTCCCGGACAGCTCGTCGCTCCATTGCATCCGCGCGTTCCTCCTTCTTGGAGAGATGACTTTATATAACTCCTTTTTAACTAAGTAGGTTCCTCAATACATGCTGCTTATCCATGGAGTACAGTGAGTTCAACTTGTATAGTCAGTCAGCTGTTTATCTGAACCTCTTATTCACGTTCCCTTGCTGCTGCCCGAAAGTGGCGGCTGTGTTTTTCCGGAAGCGGCTGAACGGGCCATTTCCCGATTCTTCGGCTCCCCGGCTCTCCTTGAACGGGATAAGCAGCGTAGCCAGCGACAGCACGGCGGCCAGCATCAGATCGGCGGCAGCCCGTACGGCCCAGAATGGGAAATCGCCGCTCTGCAGCCCTTGCTCGAGAATCAGCCCGGCCAACAGTCCGGCTAACGCCCCGCCGGCGGAGAAGGAACGCGCCAGAAAGCGGTTATCGAATATAATGCCGAGCGACAAGCCGATCAGCAGTCCGATTACAGCCACGATGACGATCCGTTCTATTGCGTACAGGAGGCTGCCCGCGGCCGGTCCGGTCCGTTCGCCGACCAGATGCCAGCTCTGATTCGCCCTGTATATTTGCTCAAATACGTTCGTCAGCTTCTGGACGTCATCGACGCTGTGGTACTCGCCGCCCGTCCTCGATGCGATATTCCTTAACAGTTCGTTGCCTTGGACGTCCTGCGATTTGACGCCAACCGTATTCACGATGATCTGGTTGCTCGTATACGGATGAAGCGCCCGATTCAGATCGACGTCGCTGTAACCGTCCGAGATGAGGATCACCATGCTTCTGCGCTTATCGGTCTGATCGGCTTCGATCTGCTGCATCGCCATGGCCAGCGCTGCTTCGATATTCGTGCCGCCGATCGGCGGACCGTAGCTGTCCAGCTTGCCGATGACCGCATCCTTCGCGGCTTGGCTCGAGACGGACGTAAGCGGCTGAAGCAGCTCGGCCTGATCGCTGAACGTCAGTACGCCGACGCGTTTGCTCGGCTTCATCGTCTGTACAAGCTCTTTGGCTGCGCGAAAACTTTCGCGGTTCGGGTCGGTTTCTTTCATGCTCTCCGACACGTCGATCGCGACGACAATATTTTGTGCGGGCTTGAAGCCGCCCAGATGCAGACCGTACACCAGCTGGAGCAAAGCGCCCGAGACGAGCAGCAGCACTAGCGTCGCGGGAACGAGCAGCTTCCAGCCGTCCTTCGCATACCGCAGCCGCCAGCCTTTGCCGTTCAGCTTCGGAGACACCAGCTCGGCGATCAGGCACATGAGGCCGATCCACAGCGCCAGCTGGCCGAAATAAGCGCCCATCAGCAGCCCGTTTGGAATCCGGCCCTCCCACTCGGCGAGTATGACTTCTCCAACCGCGAATCCGGCCAGCCCGCCGATCAGACTGCATACGAGCAGCAGCATATTCACTTTTCGTTGGTACACCGCCGACTCCCCCCTTTGGCGAAATTTCACAACCCCGGAACACAACTAATTAGTGGACGTTTGCGAGATTCTTATTATGCGAAACCCCGAACACCTGCCAATTAGCGGACATCTGACACTCTTACTATTACGAATCCCCGAACACGAGCTAATTAGCGGATGTTTGTTTGCGACTCTTATTTTAGGCAAAATCCCCCTATCCGGCAGAAACACCCCACAGTAAGAGCTGCTAAAGACTCGTATTCGGGAAGGACGAGTTATTTTACCTAAAATAAGAGCTGCTAGAGACTGTTATCTGCGCACTGGGCTTTTGGCTTTTGGCATAAAGGCTCTTGGCTCTCAGCCCCAGAAACCAGGGTGCAACCGGCGCTGGCGGCTGTCCGCCGAGCCTTCACAGCACGGGCTGCTGGGCGCTTTCCCCAGAGGGTATCGCCGTAAAAGCCGTCCGGCAAGCCGGCTAGTCTCTTCATTTCGGCCGATTCGTTCGCCCTCCAACCGCCAACCGCCAGCCGCACAACCTGTTCTAGTCCAACTGTACGGCGTGGAACTGATACCCGTTCTCGCGGTAGCTGTCATAATACTTCCTGCCGTTCCGGAACACGAGCAGGTCCTCGACCCGGAAGCCGCCCATCAGAATCAGCTTCTCGATGCCGCTGTTGCGGTTCTCGTGCACGCAGCCCAGCTTGTGCGTCCGGCTGTCCCGGTCCACCTCGAATGCATACCGGATAAACTCGCTGTCGGCATCGCCGAAAAAGTAATGCTCCTCGTACCGGTGCTTTTGCGTATAGTTGTATACATCAAGATGAACGGCCGCTCGCTGCCTCAGCGTATCGTACAAATCCCGGAATAGCTGCTCCTTGGACAGCACCTGGTCCCGGTCGTCGAACCTGACGGTGACGTTCGCTCTGCGGATCAGCTCGTCCTCGAACGACTCGCGGAACGGCTCGTACAGAAACACCTCATTGCGGCACAGCTCGATCAGCCTTTCCAGGAAAGGCTCAGCGCCTTCCTTGAACTGAATCGCTTCCCCTCCGATATACCGGTCCTCGAACCAGAACTCTTCGCCGCGTTTGCCTTGCAAATCTTTGATGACGCCCTGGACGACCGAAGCGTAATATTCCGAGATGTTGCGTCCGAGGTAATCGTCGGCTTCCGATACGCTTTGCCGGCTAACCTCGCGGATCCGGCTTTCCAGCTCGTCAAGCTGCTCGATTCTCGGCCTTACCCGCTCATGCAGCCGGACCAGCACCGCCTCGTACCGTCTCAGCAGCGCCAGCTTCATTTCCAGATACAGCAGCTCCAGCCGCTCGCCGTAGACGTGCTCGAACAAGTAACGGCTAAAATGCTTAAGCGTGCTTTTCTTCATAAAAGGCACACGGCGGAACGGCTGCATATCGACCGATTCCCCGAGCAGCGCGTCGAGCCTGAGCCGCCCTTCCTCGAGCTGCTTCGCCGTCTCCTTGACCGTCTGCCGCAGCTCCTGGTACACGGCCGCATCTTCCTTCTCGTTCGTCCAGGCATAGGCGGCGTATACGCCGAAACGCGGGTTGCCGATAATGTTCCGCTCGAGCGCTTCCCAGCCTTCGCGCTCCAGATCGAGCTGCTCCAGCTTCCGCTGCGCCTTGTCCGCGAACTGCTCGCGGAAAAAGTTTCCCGCATGCCGGCCGTACATGGCTTCCTCGGCTTCCGCAAGCGTCATCGACTTCACTTCATCGAAGGAGACCGGCGAAGCCAGCAGCGCATTCATCTCCTCGAGCTTGCCTCGCTCCGGCATAAGCGTCTCCGCTCTCCGCTCCATCGAAGAGGAATCGGCCTGAAGCAGCTCCACGGCCGTCTTGCGGTCGATCTTGCTCCGCTCCTTCAGCAGCCCGGTAACCGATTGCGTCAGGTGATGCAGCACCGTCAGCGCGATCGCCTTGTTCGGACGCTTTACTTTGGAGAAGCCCGCCGTGGAGTAGACGCCGCCTCCCCCGCTGCCGGAACCGATATGCTGCTTGTAATGCTGATTGTTATACGTCTCCAGTCTGCGGTCCGTTTCAGCGGCCGTCTTCCGGTTTTTTAAGAGGCACAGGCTGCAAATGATTTCGTAGTTCGCCTCCATGCTGCCTTCGACGAAGAGGCCTTGTTCGTTTTTGTCGCTGAGCAGATAGACGAGATCGAAGAGCGGCGCCTCCTTGTGCTCAACCTGCAGCCGGATGCCGTCCTCCGTCACCTGCAGCGGCGCGCTGAAGCTGTAACGGCGGTCCTGAATCCGCTCCAGCTCCCGCATAAACGCTACGCTCACCGAAGCGGAGTAAGCAAAATCCCCGTTCGCCTGCTTCTCCCGGATCAATCCGTACAGATCGTTCTGGATTTGCTGGAACGACTCGCCAAGCACCGCCTTAAGCAGCAGCGCGACTTCCGGCAATACGACATTGCACGGATCGTCCGCCATCGTCACGACCGCGATATTCACCTGCTGGAATGAGGTGTAGACGCGGCCGAACTCCGCGAGTCGTGTACCGAGCTGCCGGACGGTGCGGTTTAGCTCCGCCAGCTTAGCCGAATCGTCGTGAAACCGGCGGTGAAGCTCCGGCCTGACCGTCTTGCGGTCCGCGATCGGGGCATCGAGGCGGAAGCCGAACACATTGTCCCGCTCCAGCGTCTTCTCCGTATACAGATGCAAATACACGACGCCTCTGCTGTTGCTCCACTTCGTTTCGTTCCACTCGTACACAGCGGTCAGCGCATCCAGACTCTTGTCCCCGATAAAGGCAAAGACGAGCGGGTGATGAATGCCTCGCTGTCCGTCGTTCTCATACGCCAGCTTGTCGGCCCGGGCGTCGAATTCGCCGGCGAATGCCCATAGTCTCTCCTTCACGCGCGCTACCTCCACTCGCTGTAAGTTGTGCCGCCGTTTACTGCACCGTTCTCAGCATATCGCTCACTTTCGCCGCAACCTGCTTGTAGAACCGGTACATCTCTTCTCCGTTAGCGTAATCGCCCCGGTCGTAGTCAAGCGCCGACTTCGACTCCTGGTACGCGGCCGCCATTTCCTTCAAGGCAGCGACCAGCCAGGAGATGTCGTCCGAAGCCGTCATCTGCTCGCTCCGTTTGGACGCCTTGCGCTGCAAGAGCGCCTGCCGCTTGGCATCAAGCCCCCGCATCTGCTCGAAGATGACGAACTCGTAAAACTTGTTCACCTTCATCAAATTAACGAACGGTTCCCACGTTTCTTCATCCGCGTCGTGATCGTAGACGTACTGGGCGCCCCGCTTCATAATCGTCTTCGTATACATCGCTTCGATAAACCGGTCGAGCAGCTTCTCCTCGTCCTGGTGCGAATTCAGCACCGTCTCCAGCTCGGCGATTTTGGCGCTGATCTGCTCGTACTTCGCCACTTCCTTGCGCAGGCGCTCGATCAGTTCCGGCGAACGGACCAGGTTTTCCTTGGCCATCTCCTCCGAGGTGCTGTTGAAGATGTCCTTCGTCTCCACGCGTTCGATTCCGTTTTGAAGCAGCTCCTTGAGGCCCGCGATGCATCGCTTCAGCTCGCCGAAGTTGATCTTCCCGCCTTCCAGCTGCATCGGGTACTGCGCGGTGAATGCCTGGATGTCGAACGGTTTCGTCATGTAGCATTCGAACCGGCTGCTCGTAGTTGCAGTGTCGGGCTTCTCCGAGATGCAGCCGAACGATACCGCCTTGGCGAACAATGTTCGGACTTGGTGGTTGTATGTTCGGATGCGGGAGTTGACGTACACGTCGCCCCACGACTTCTCCGGGATCGGCGAGGGCAGATATGTCCAGTTCGTCTTCTCCGTCTGCACGAGGTGGCGTCCGACGCCTTCGGGCTCGAGAATCGTCTTCTCGTAGCTTTCCTCCAGCACTTTCAGCGGGGAATAGGCGAACAGCGGAACGCCGTTTTTTGTATTCAGCCAGAAGATCCGGTTTTTGACCCGGCTTTCCTTGATCGTGAATTTCGTCTTGCCGAGCGCCAGCTCCTTGAAGCCGTTCACGCCCTTGAAAATGTTCGGAGCATCGGCCGGCACGGATACGAATCCGCATTCCGGGAAGTGGAAGCTGCCCGCGCTGTTGCTCAAGTGGAAGACCGGAACTGCCTCGTCGTCAAGCCGCTTGGCGATAATCCGCTCGATCACCTTCTCGATCGATTCGTCCTGCCCGTACTTGATCGCCAGGAAATCTTCCATCGAACGGGTAATCAGCTCTCCGAACTGGTCGGTCAAAAATTCCGAGATCGAGCCGACGATGTCGATATCCTGCTCCCGGATCCACTGGTTCGTCTTGCGCAGCAGCTCGCCGGTGAAGTCGCGGATCAGATCGCCCGCATTTTTGTCGTCCATCATCCGCCCGATCAGCTTCTCGATGTCCGGCACGTTAACGACGTTCCAGAAGTACGTTTTATTGCCTTTGTGGTCGACCTGCTCGTCTCCGTTGATCAGAATGTCGCCGTTTTTCTCGAAGATCCGGTTGAGGGCGTTCAAGATTTCCGTAAAGATCGAATAAATCCGCGAGTTCTGGTCGTTCAGCAGGTTGTACAGATCCTCGTAAAACTCGATCATCTGCTCCATCCGCTCGCGGTCCGCGTACAGGAGGTACTCCTGGATTTTCGCCTCGATGTAGGCGTCCTTCTTCTTGTCGCGCGAGATGAAGGCGCTCCGGGCATCGCCCAGCTTCTGGCCGGCGCTCGTCTTGGCCGCCTCGACGTCCTGGGGAATCCGGTACACGTTCTCCTTCAGCGCTTCGATATACGAGCTGATCAGGTTCAGCAGGCTGTATCCTTTATTCGAGAAAATGGCCCGCGACGCGTAAAACGGCCCTTGCTCCGGATTCAAAAACATCCGGTTGATCTGTTCGGTGAACCGTTCGAGACACGCTCCGGGAAGCTGCTTCTTGGACTTGATATACTCTTCCCGCGCGCGGGACAGGAAGCTTTGCTCCAGCTCGGTATCGATACTGACGACCTGCTGCTTGACGACGTTGTTGTAGCTCAGCCGCTCGCTGTTCTGGTAGCCGGGAATCGGCTCCGGCACCCGCTTGTTGAACTCCCGGTGCACGGAGTCCGGATCGATCTCGAGCTTGCGCGCCAGCTTCTCCACGTCTTCCTGGGAAGGAGCGGCGTCGAACATGCTCTCCATCTTTTTGAACAGCCGGTACGCGAGAAACGTCGTCATCTCCTCGATCGGCAGCACGGCCGACGAAGCCCCGATGACGTTGTACTGATAGTTCGCCGCATACTGCTTCGGCATCTGGGCGATGTTCGTATGAATGTTGCTCATATAGTCGTGAATGGCGAATTCTTCGCCCGATTGCTTCTCTTCGCTGGCCATAAAGGTCGTGATCTTCTCCGCCGTCACGTTCATGCAGTAGTCGTAGCCGTTCTCGAGCAGCGTTCCTTCGAGGTTGGTCGCCGAGATCAGATGTGCGAAGTTAAACGGAGCGATCGGAGAATTCACCGACAAAATGCTGCCGTACTGCTGCTTGAACCTTTCGTTGCGCTCGTTGACGTTCATCCAGTAGTCGAGCTCTTTGAGGGCGGCGTAGCCGTTTTTCTTGATGTACTCCCGCGTATGGTCGGAGATGCTCTTGTTCGACAGGTTGACGTCCGGCATGAACAGATAGCCGAACATATTGATCTTGTCCACCCCGGAGTCGCCGTAGTCGCGCTCGATGAGTCCTCTTGTAATGTAGGCGATGTCGAGGAAGCAGCCGCTTCCGGTGCCGCCAGACAGCCCTGTCAGCAGAAAGACGATCAGCTTTTTGTTCGTGCCGACGGATAGCGCCTTGATCTTCTTCTCGATCGCCTGCACGACCTGGACGATCTTCGTAAACAGCAGCAGTCTTCCGGCTTGCCGGATGCCGGACGCTCCGTTGATGCCGTCGGTGATCAGCAGCTCCGGCGACAGCCAGTCTTTGACGTGAGGCTCGAGCAGGCTCCGGTTCTGAAGCAGGCCGCCCACCTCGGGGTTGGACAGCAGCACGTATTCGGTCAGCGGGTCAAGCCCGATGCCGCGGTATTTTTTATTCCGGTCGTGCTCGTTTGTCTCGAACGCGAGAAATTCGACGTTGTCCGGCTTGTCCTGCTTTTTCTTCGAGATCGGATCTTCCGGCAGCTTGAATCTGCGGTTGATCTGGTATTTCAAGCGGAGCAGCGCGTCGATGCCCGTCCCGCCGAGTCCGATGACCAGCATCGGGTTGTCGATCGTGTCGACCCGGATCTTGTCGCTGACGATCCCGCCGCCTTTGGATACGTCCAACTGCTCGATATGCTCTTTGACGACTGCCTTCATAGTAGGTTCCTCCTAATGGGTATCATCCGAATTAATGAATATAGTCGAGCCAAATCGACTTATGAACGTTTTGCAGCGTAATTTTAATCCGGTCGTTGTTTTTGAGCTCTTTCGGCTTCGTGACGTCGAACGCTCTGCCCGACTTCTCGACCAGGCAATCCGTCTGGCTTATTATAAACACCGAGTCGCTGCCCGGGGTGAATACGATTTTGTCCGTCTCCGCGAATTCGGGCGCGAGCTGAAGCAGTTGATGCAGCTTCACTTTGCCCTTGAAGGCGTTCAGCTTCCTGTATTGCGGGCTGGAGCGCTCTCCCGTATCCTCGTCGATAATCTCAATGACCAGCTGGCCGTAAAAGCCTTTGTTCGCCTGCTTCACATTGCTCAGAATGAACAGGACCAGCGCAAGCAGCAGGATCAGGAGAACCGCTCCGCCGATTACCATGACCCATGGAAACGGCTTGGCCGGTTCGGTCGGCTCCGCGGGAGCCGTAGGTGTCGGAGCAGGCTGCTGGCCAGACGCCCCTTTCGCATTGATCGTTACCGGCGCGGTTTCCCGGAAAAAGCTCGAATCCTCTACGCGCACCTTCGCTTCGTAGTTGTGAGCATCAGCGATCGTGAACGATCCGGTAAAATCTTTGCCGCTGTTCGTCAGCGGCACTTCTTTGGTCTGCTTCGTATCCAGATCGGTGAGCTGCAGAACCGATTTCAAGTTTTTGTACAATTCCGCGTCGGCCACCGGCTGTCCGTTCGACTGAAGCAGCGCGTTCACTTGGATCGAATCGCCTTTCTTCGCTGTCTGAGGCAGCCCGTTCGCAACCAGCTCCAGATCGTAGTTGTAGACGAGATTGATGTTGATTTTGTCCTGGCTGACCCCTTTAATTTGCAGCTTCCAGTCGCCTTGCGCCGGTTTCAGCAGCTTCACGAGCGAATAAGCGGCCGACTTGGAATAAACGACGCCGTCCGACGGCACTTTCCGCTCCTGTCCGGAAGGATCGAACAGCTTCACCTCGACCGGCTTGCCCGACATGATCGAGATGTTCGCTTCCATCACATTGGCGTTCGGGATCGTGACGATAACGTCCTGATAGTCCCCGTTTGCGGTAAATCCGGTGAGCGGCACGACTTTCAGCTTCAGATGGTTGGCGAATATTTCGCTTAAAATTTGCGGCAGCATGTCCGCCGTGCTCGTAACGAACGACTTGCCTCCGGTTTCCTTCGAGATGCCCTCCAGCACGTCCTTATTGAGCTGCCCGTCCGCGTTCAGACCGATCGTATAGATCGGGATGCCGAGATCCTTCGCTTTTTTCACGGCGGCCTGAAGCTCCTGATCGGATTGCTGCTGCGTACGTCCCTTGTTCAAGGAGTTGTTCCCGTCCGAGAGCAGCACGATCAGCGGATGACGGCCGGGCTCTTTGCCCCGCTCCAATACTTTGACCGCTTCGGCTACCCCGACGGCGATATCGGTATAAGGACCTCTCGACAGCTGATCGATAAACGACTTGAGCTCCTCTTTATCTTTGGCCGAGTTGATCGTAAGCGGCGCTTTTTCCCTCATGATCTGGTCGGTATAGGACAGCACCCCGATTTTGTCGCCGCTGATCGAGGCCATATCGACGAATAGCTTCATCGCTTCGTTGGCCACTTTGTTCCTGTCGCTGTCGTTCATCGAAGTGCTTGCGTCCATGGCGAGCACGGCGTCCATCTTCTGATCGGCGTCCGCCGCGTATACAGCTGCCGGGCTTGTCCCCAGGATCAGAAGAACGATGAGGATGGAGGCAAGGGCCGACCAGATGCCGTGTTTGGTTAATTTGTTCACGATTCGCACCCCCGTGTAAGTCTTCGCTTAGTTGCAGAGCTGGTTGTAAGGTTTTGAAACTCATTTCTACCTCTATAAATGTATCGCAATCATGGCGGTCCGGCAAAGAAGTGGTCAAACGTGCGGACAGATAGTACAATGAATGTGTGTCGAAATGGGTCGGAATGCTAGAATTGACAAGTTTATGATACCCTCTAGAAGCGACAATTTCCATCGTTTTCTGCCAATTCGCCCCGCTTCGGGCGGGCAATCGCACAATTTGAATGAATGGGAGAGTAGACCGACTATGCTGACTTACATCCTGTTGATCGCCGCAGCGATATACCTTCTAGTAAAATGGGCGTTTTATCACGCCTATAAGAAAAAAGCGATAACCCGCGAGCAGATCGATTCCTCCCTGATCAACCGATTGAAGATGGGGGACAGCGCCCATGCCGACTAAGCTCGCCGTCCAATTCCGCTCGAGCAGGAACACGTCCTGCGCCTTCGAGCGTTTAAAAACTTGCAAAAAATGCGGAGCCTACTCGGTCCTGTTCGACGACCGCTGTAAGGAATGCGGAGCAACCGGGAAGTTCATCCCCGTCGCCCGCTACATCGCCTCCCTGAACCGGGTGCTGCCGATGGCGGAAGCATTCGGCGCGGTCGCTCTTGTGGCGCTGGCCGTCGTTCTGGCGAACGATTGGATGCAGATCGCCGCCGCCGGGATCGGAGGAGCCGCGTTCCTTGCCCTGCTCTTTCTTCTCCGCAAACGTTACAAACCTTACGCCGACCTGTACCGGTTCCATGAGGTGCTCGTCGATCATACCCCGGCTATCCTCAAGGGACTCCGGGCCGACCTGCAGGAAGCCGACGGCGATATGAGCGCTAACCATCCGAAGGAGGCGTATGAGAAGCTCCGGGAGATCGGACATTTGTTGAACAACGAGTCCATCAAACAGCGCAAAATCGCCTGCCTGCGCCGCTTCTACATCCGTAAAGACATGGAGCTGGAGCTCGATCCGCTCGTCCCGAAAAAGTTCGATCCGGAATTCGTCCTGTACATGCGCGATGCAGTCAAAGTGAACAGGCAGCTGGTCCGGCACAGCGCGCTCGATTATGTCGTCGCCTTCCGTCCGCAAATCGAAGCGATGGAGGGCGGCCGGGAATTCCTCGTCTCGATGGCCGGCAGCGCTCTGCGCATGAAAAAATATGTACAGATGTACCCTCGCTTCATCATTGATTACTTAGACGAATTGCCAAAGGAAAGGTTTCATCGGTTATGCAAGCTCCTAGCGGATACGCCGGTCCAGCAGCGCAACGAGCTTTACGCGAAATGCAAAGAAACGGCCCAGACCCGTTACGCCTCCGATCCTGATTTCCAGGGAATGTTTTAGAAAGGAAAAGACGTTATGCAACTTACCCTATCCTATAGGAACGCCTTACGTCTGCGGGTTGCCGCTTTCGTCCTCATGCTCGTTCTGCTCGGCGTTGCGGCCTGCAAGCTGTACAACGGCTACATGAAGGTGAAAGACTATGAGCGGGCGCTCCTGCTGTACGCGGAACAGGACTGGGTGCAGGCGGAATTATACGCAGCCAAAGTCGTGCAGAACCGGTGGATCAGCTACAAAGATACCGATATAACGCAAAAGGCGGACGAGTTGAAGCCCGTGACCGCCATCCGGCACGAGCTCAGCCAGTTGGCCGGCCGAATCCAAAGCGCGGATCGCAACGGCGAGCTTCAGGCGCTGATCGGCGTCTATGCCGAATACGGGGAGAGGAAAAAGGCGGCGCTCGCCGAGGAAGGTCTCATTGCCGAAAGCTTCGCGGAATTTGCCGCAGCGGACGGCATCGAGGACGAGCTGGCGAATGCGCTGGCGCGCGCCGCGGAGAAGGCGGAGAACGAGATCCGCACCGGGATCGCGGGCAAGTCGTTTTCGGACGAGCCGGCCATCGCCCTGATGCTGCTGCCCGCGGATTTTTACGGCGGAGAACGGCAAAAAAACGAGAAGATCCGTACCCTGCTGACGCCTTACGATTCGGCCCGCATCGACGCGTGGAGCGCCCAGAAAGGAATCGCCGATCTATTCAACGAAGGCGGACGGCTGAAGAAGCTGTATGAGCAATACGGCAAAAAAGCGGATTGGCTGCTCCCGAAGGTCGAGCAGGTCGTGTTTGCCCGGTTGTCCGCCCAACTGGCGGCCAAAGATTGGGCTACCTTTTTCCAGACGGCCAAACAATTCGAAGCGGCCAAGGATTGGGCCGTATCCGGCTCCAAATCGTTAAAGCTGATTCAGGACAGCTACAAAAGTCAGCTTGCGGCCGCCGATCAGCTCGTTAGCGCCGGCAAATTTGCCGGCGCTGTGGCTCTGTACGAGACGCTCGGCACTTACCGCGATACGTCCGCAAAGCTGAAGGACGCCGAGCTCGCTTGGGCGACGGCCGATCCGAAGCATCTGCTGCAAAAGGCGATGCCGGACGCCGCATTCTCGAGCGTCGTAACGGGCCAGTCCCAGTTCGGCGCGCTTGTGTACGCCGCCGGGATTACCGCCGATAACAAGCTCGTGCTCGTCCAAATGAAGGGCGATAAAACCGTGGACACGCTGGAAGCGTCCTTGGACAAAAACGCGAAGATCAAGGAGCTGCGAGCGGCGGAGAGCCCCGCTCAGCAAGGAGCGCAGGCACTGCTGCTGCAAGCGGCCTCGGCGGACCGCGCCTCCCGGTACATCGCCTACGACTACACGTCGTCCGGGCTGCGCAAGCTGTTCGATTTCGAAGCGGACGGCTACCGGGAGGAGCGCCCGGGCGTCCTGGCCGTCGACAACGATACCGGCAAAGGAGCGGGACGGATATCGCTGTACGAATACCGCAGCGGCCAATTCGCGTTCAGCCGGGTCAAGCCCGACTTTACGGACATTAACTTGGCCGAGCTGAGCAGCTACAAAAACGTGAAGGTTCGTTTCCGCTGCACGATCTCCACGGTCGACAACGATAAAGCGTTCGTCGTGCAGGGCGGGCAAACGATCGTGCTCACCGGGATGAAGCTGAAGCCCGGTCAGGCGACGATTACCGGCATCTGGACGGGCAGCGAGGACATCAAGCGCGGAGAATGGACGGTCAGCGCGATGATCGTAGCCGTGTCGGAGGCGCAGCAATAGATGCCGGAGCATCAATCGGACCGCCCTGCTCTCTTTGACTGAACGATCGTGGTGGAAGTTTCATTTCCTTTATCGCTAGGGCTACATGCATAAATAAGGGATAGCGGAAGCTTTACTTCCCCTATCCCTCCCTACCGGGCCTCATTCGGCCGCATTTTCAAGAAATAACGGCAGTTTTTCTTCCGCTTTGCCCTACTTTGCAGCTGTACGAATCGATTAGAGGAAGTAAGTCTTCCGCTGACGTTCCAGATCGCCTGCTCCTAGTGCGGATGGGCGGTCCCGGCGGTCGAGCCTTTTTTCCGTCTCCAATCATACGTATCTGTTCTGACATCGAGCTTATGACCATTTATTGTAACGGTGTGGTCGTCTAACCAAGTTACATTGGTTTGCTCTTCACGATAGCCCCAGTACATATTCTTCTTCGATCCTTTTTTATTGTCTACCAACTCGCCTCGAATCGAATAGCCTGTTGTAGCTCCTCCATTTACCAGGTACATATTGATCGTATAGCTTTTGTTGGCGGAATCTATCTGTTTTACTAACTCACCCTCAGGTAAGTGACTTAATGAGAAAAAAAAGGAATAAATGAGATAGCCAGTAATGATGCTAATAATCGACAATAAAACTGCTATACCAATTAGCACTTTTCTCATATTTTATCCTCTATAACCGTAATTATGAATACCATCAACCATTAGATGTTATTATATAGTAAATTTCAGAGGAGTTGTTTTATTTATCAAGGAGGAATCTATCTATGTATTTAGCTGATAGATGGGTCGAGGCATATTTCGAAAAAGTAGGATACGTCGGAATCGTAGCTATTATTTTCTATACACTTTTGATACTTTTTATTGACATCCACTGGAACCTCAAGCGCGATCCGTTTAGCCTCCATCGTACCTGAACGTCTGGCTCCTCTCGATGTCCAAACACTTTACAGAAGGAAGTTATACTTAGTACATCAGCTATAAACAACCTTGGTACTAGAGGGATTTATATAATACTATGAAGAGCGTGAAGTGCATCCTGTTTATCTTTTAAAAAGAATACCTGCTTGCCATTGTTACACTCATAAATAAAATCCTTCAAGCTTTTGCTGTTATACTCATCGAAATCTCCAACAATAGCGAGCTTAACCTTGTAGTTCGCATATTTCTGCAGTACATCACCTGCAAGACCGGTTTTTAGCTCAAAGAAATCTTCCGTTATGTTCGATTTGTTGATCAATATTTTATAGCATCCATTGTTGTTATAACTAATAGAAGCCATTAAATCCAATGCATCTTGAACATCGTGTATGATGACGTCAGTGCTATCTGCAATTGCGACCTTTGAATCACCATTTTGGTCGATATATATATTCATTTTTATTCCACCTTTCGTTGAGAAATTGCTATTCACATTGTCGGCCCAACTCCCGTTAGCGCAACGAGGCAGCCCCACATTTTGGCTGGCTGCCGTCGTGTAACGATTGAGCTATCGCTCCTTGGTTGAATAAATATCGGTATGCAGCAGCAGAAACCATTAGGAAAACGGCTAGCCACACCATGATTATTAAGCCCCCTGCAAGCCAATTTTTTGGTTTCCCAGCCTCTATCCGTTCTTCCGCTTTTAAAATGCACTCCTGCATCACAGCACTTGGTATCATCTTCAATGCTAACGCAACACCTAACGGAATCAGTATCAGATCATCCAGATATCCTAGAATAGGTATGAAATCTGGAATCAAATCTATCGGACTAAAAGCATAAGCGACAACACACATGGCGAAAACTTTTGCATACCACGGTGTTTGTTTATCCTTGTATGCAAAGTAAAGAACATAAACTTTTCTTTTTAGCTGTTTGGCCCATACCTTTAATTTATCAAACATACCCGTTCACCTTGACGTTTTCCACTATCATACCACACACTGCTGCTCGATAGCGCAACGATTGAACGATCGTATTCCGTCCTACTGGTAAGGACCGGGATCTTGACTGTTGCTTGTCCTGTTTCCCATTTCGATACGGCTTGAGCAGTAATCCCCAATAAGTCTCCCAACTCCTGCTGAGTAAGTTTACGTTCGATCCGGAGCCGTCAACCGTGAATGGGATGAGCGAATCATCCGCAACGACCAAGTCCTTGATGCCGTGCACGTGCCCCCGACGATCGACGACACCGCCCCGGTTCAGCGGAGCCATGCGAAGCGAGCCCTGCTGATGGTGATTATGGCCGAAATTTTCCTTAATAAATTCCTCGAGCTTGTCGTCGCTATCGATAATATCCAATGAAGGATCGGATCCGGCAGGAAAGCGCCGCCTGTAAATAAGGCATTCGGGTCGGTATTCGCCGGGATATCGTTCTTATTGACGCTAAATACGGCGGAATTAAGCGTATGATTACGGAGATGCTGTCCAACGTTCGGATTGTCGACTACAACCGGAATGCCCGCCTTCCGAAGAAGCGATGAGGGGCCTATGCCGGAAAGCATCAATAGCTGAGCGCTGTTGATTCCTGCGGACACAATGACTTTTTTGCGGCAGTAGGCGCGGACGCATTTCCCTTCCTTAAGAAACTCTACGCCGACAGCACGTCTTTTCGAAAACAGTACGCGAAGCGTAAAAAAACGTTCTTCAAGCTCAAGTGCGTCGGGGCATCGTTATCTTTATTTTCACCTGCTTCCAATACAAGGACCGATGTTTTGCGATCGTCCGACAGCGTTTTGGCAATGACTGCCCCAGCTGGACCGGTTCCGATTACAACGTAGTCGAATGTCCATTTTTCGTTTTCCTGTGCACGCTTCATTCCCGCTAATCTCCCTCGGTTTTTTATTCTGTATTAGGCTAATGCAGTGTATTGCTGTTGGAGATCAGTTGTGCCGGGCTTACCATAAAAAAAGAGCGGACTTCCCTCCCGGGAAGTTCACTCTTTGAATGTTTCGAAAGGCCTTAACCCAAGAAGGCTATCGACCGTTTCGTTTTCCTTGCAAAAGCGATGGGATTATCGATGGACTCCCAGTGAATGTACATTAATCGGGGATTCTCATTCAACCAGTGGTTGTGAAGAGCCGTTACTTTAATGCCGTTTCTTTGAAGGTTGCGGATCAGCCGGTTGGCCTGATTCTGAAACAGCTGTTTCGCCTAAACAAAGCGCTCGTCCCGATCTATCCAGGGATTCGAAGGAAAACAGCTGGTACCGAACCAAAGGCGAAGTCGTTCGTCTTCCCAAAATGGTCGCGTTCAGTCTTCTAGACCGGCTGACAAAACAAACGGGCCCTGGGTCGATTTCATGTTCCCCACCTAATATTCTCGAGAATTGGTTGCATAATCTGATGAATTGCGGACTTGCTTTCACATTTGCCATAATTAACCTCCTCACGGGTTTGAAACATCGTATTACCGTCCCGAGGAGTTTGGCTATGCGAAAACCCAAATTATCAGCATTTTTTAGTCATAGCTTGTAATCCTACAACGGCCCTTTTTGTTTTTTTTGAAATCTTCTTACTTTCCCGCTTTACAGAAGCCCTTAATATTTCAGTTTTGGAATATAGGCGATTGCCGTTTCGTGACAAATCTGATTCCCCGTAGATTGATCCTGAACGTACCTCAATCCAAAAGGAGCTTAATGATGGAAATTCCTGTTTCCGGGTTCATAATGGGATCGGGGGGCATGACGATCAACATTCTCACCAGCTGTATATGAAAGTTCGCCAAAGCAATGAGCCTCTCGACCCAAATGATCTCAAACTTGGCATTGGAGGAGCCCGCGTTTTGCTTTATAATGAAAGGGATTTCACTTCGCTGCACAACATGGACAGGAGGAGGAGCGAGCAGATGGGGAAAACGATGCTCTCTGGCCTGCATCCGCGTGTGAAACTCAGCATCTACTGGCTTGAGAAAGAACGTTTTTTGCTATATGAGGATACATACGACATTTGGGTCATGTTCGCGATCGAGTCGGGCTCGTTTTATTATGAGATCGGCGACCAAAAAGGCTCCGCGACGTTCGGCGATCTGGTGCTTTGTCCGCCAGGCGTCCCCTTTCGCCGGGTGATCAATACGCCCCTTACGTTCTACTACTTCGAACTGACCTGGCGTCCCTCAGACGAAGGGCCGCCCCATGATGAAAGCATGCTGCCGATCGGAAAAGTTAGCCTGTTTGACACGAGCCGCCTTACCCATAACTACAATTTGATGCGCAAGTGGCAATCTTGGCCTTCCGATATCAGCTTGCCGCAGTACTCGCACTATTGTCTGGATATATGGCTGCTTTACTGCGATGAGCTCGGAGAAGGCTTTATGCAGAGCATTTCGTCCAAAAGCATCCAAACTGACCCGCTGATGCAGGAAGCGCAGTCGCTGATTCAGCAGCATGCGTTCTCGCAATTGAACCTGAGAACGGTCGCGGCCGATCTCGGTATTTCTCCGGCGCAGCTGACCAAGCGGTTCAGCGCTTGCTACGGGATAACGCCGCTCCGTTACTTGACCTCGCTGCGTCTGGAAAAAGCGAAAACGCTGTTGCTCGAAACGCGCATGACGATCGACAGCATCTCCGAATGCTGCGGCTACCAAAACGGCTTTTACTTGAACCGCGTTTTCGTCAAAAATGAGAAAACGACCCCGTCGCAGTATCGAAAAGCGAGCCGCCTGTAGGCGCACGCAACGAACAAGGCCCCCGAACTCCTTCGCAATCGCGGAGAATCGGGGGCTTCTTCTGTTCGCTTACTCCGAGCCTCCGCCAGCAGTCACCATCGGCGCAATCGTACCTCCGGCGATGCTGCGGATACCGGTCGCGGTTGTCGCCTCCAGCCGGTACGTGAAGCTCTTCGAGCTGTCAGGCACTTCGATAATGGCCTCGTACGGATACACGTTCGTCGTCTCTACCTGCTCCGGTCCGTCGCCGATCCGGTAGTAGAAAGATACGCTCTGCGTCTGATCCGGCTTATCCGTCATATACACATAGGCATAATACGATTCCGGGCTCATCTGGAGCACCATCGCTTTGCCGTACGCGTGCTCGGATACGGTCTGCCCGAGGTCGGGGTTTCCGTCCAGCACATAGCTCATCCGGGCAAAGGCAGGCTCCTGGACGCCAGGGATGCGCAATATCGCCGCGCGCAGGCTCTTGCCCGGGATCGTCACTGCAAAGCTGCCCTGAACCACATCCACTTCCGTCATGCCGCCGTTCGGCTCATACAGCTCCGCCTTGCCGGAATAGCTGCCGCCTCCGGGCACTTTGCTGCCCAGATACACCTGGGCTGTGACGCTGTCCGCGCTTTCGTTGAGCAGCGCGACGCCGAGCACGCCATTTTTGCGCGCCGCCAGCCAGTCGAACTGGATGCTGTCCGTCGTGACAATGCCCTCGTCCAGCCAGGGCCACATGCCCTGCTCTCCGAAAAACTGCCCCGGTTCATGACCGTACTGATTCGAATTAAAGTAGGCGTATCCCTGCTGGCGCAGCGAAGGGAAGGCGATACGTCCTTCCGACCAGAGAAGGGTCTGATTGAACAGGAAGTCCTCCAGCATCGCCAGGAACGGCGGCAAATGATGCCAGTAGATGCCCGTGTAGTCCGGCCCAAGCAGCGGGTAATCCGCCTGCTGCTGGAACGTGGAGAACGTATTCTGGTAGTAGCCGGAATAGTTGGCGAACCGGCCGACAATCGCGTTGCGCGCCGTATCGGCAAAATACGTATCGCCCGTATATTCGGACAGCCGCAGCAAATCGCCGACCCAGCTCGACATAATAATGTTGGAGCTGCGGCCGAAGGTAGACGCCTGCTCCAGACCAAGTCCGACGCGCGACGGAATCCATGCCGGCTCCTGCGTCATCTGCTGCTCGATCCGCACATTGCTTGCCAAATTGCCGGGATCTCCCGTCGGCCGGCCGATCCGCTCCTGCTGATCGCCATGCCACCAGAAATTCGGATTGCCTTCATTGCCATAATGGAAAACGCTTTTCAACTGATTGATATCATTGACCGTAACCGGCTGGTTCAGCTTCGCGCCGTCGATTCCCGGCACCCACAGCGTCGTTACCAGCCAGCGGGCTACCTGCTCCGCCACCGCCAGATCCTGCAGATCGCCGGTTGTTTCATACAAATCCAGCAAGGACGCGAGGTTCGGGTAGTAGGAGATATAGATAAAGCTGGACCAGTTCACCGGCTCGGTTTGCGGCTGGTAGACGACATTGGTCACATACTGCTGCGCCTGCTGACGGGCCTGCGTCAAATACGCCGGATCGCCGGTATATTTGTACAGCGCCAAATTGTTGGCGAAGGCAGGGATCGAGCCGTACGAGTTCGTGACCGACGACATCCCCTTCTGCAGACCGTATTCGTACAAATACGGCACGGCACCGCGCGTCATTTCGTACAAGCCGCCGACGACATTCAGATTGTACCCGCTGATCGGATCGCCGATCGGCTTCGGCACATCGCCGACCTGATGAACCCCGCCCTCATCGTTCGTCCGGTTGAAGTGCAGCCCTTTGCGGGTCAGCAAATTCGCCAGAGTCGGAATCGCCCGGCGGGTCAGCATCTCCTTGTCCTCGGTCAGCAAATAGTCCTGAAGCGCCTGCATCGGGTTCGCTGACGAAGTCGTATTTTTGCCTTCCATATTATAGTGGGCTTTGTCGTACGGGTCCCAGCCGCCGAAATGATCGTCCAGCATCAGTTGCCGGGTATTAAAGATCGCGTCGTTCAGCGTGCTCGTTACGTTTTGACGGTAATCGTGGACGCCGAACAGATCCTGGGCCACGAATTTGTACGTATCGTACCAGTCCGCCACCTGGCTGATCACGCGATACTGAAGCGTGTAGCTTTGCTCAGCGGCAAAGTTCGCTTCCGGCGAGCCGAGCACCGGTGCGAAGATCGACCCGCGCGGGCTGTAGCCGGTGCCGCGCATCGTGATCCCGAACGCGCCGTTATTGCCGTATACCCAGCGCAGCGGAATCCAGGACGGCTCGGCGGCGATCCCCTTCGTTACCGCTCGGCCAGGCGCATAGCTGTTGTCCGGGCCGAGGGTAATCGTGCCCATCGGCGTAAACAAATGCTGCTCGGTCATCAGCCCCGCCTCGGGCGCAATACGCTTGCCGAGCACCCGGTAAGGCGCCAGGGCGAACGAATAGCGGTCATCTGTAAATTCCCGGCCTTCCCACGCGCCGATCGAATAACTTCCCGCCTCGTGGAAAGTCGCGCCCACCGTTACTTTCGGCGCCGGATGGTTGCCCTCCAATTGCCAACTCGCGCTGAAATCCGCCAAAGGCTGGTCGAACAGCAGCTCTACTCCGCCCTCCGGCGTCGTCGCGTAATCGACCGGAATGAACCAGTTTATCCGGCCGGACTTATACAGATCGGTGCCCGCATACCCTTTTTGCTGAGCGGCAGCCGTGCTGAAGCGGCTTCTGAACATATACATGTCCTGCGATGTGGAGACTGTCGAAGTCGCATCGGCCGCCAGCACGACATAACCCAGCTCCTCCGAGCGGTCCTTCGTCTTGATCCACACGCCCTCCGACTTGGCATACACTTCATTTTGCACCACTTGGCCGTTTGCCGACGGCACCTTGTAGAAGACGACCTTGGTATGGTCGTTTTGTATCGTCGTACTGGCGGTCGGCGCTGCATCGCTCAGCGCCCAGGCCGGAAAACGCTCTGCTTCCCCTCCGAGCGGTACAGCCAGCTGCAGCAAGGAATTGTACGATTCAGGCGGAGTCGCCTGCAAATCCGCCGTCAGCAGCACCGCGTCCGCGCGGGCAAAAAAGCCGGACGTATCGTACAGCTCCAGCGTATGCGCCCCGGCCGCAAGCGCCACCGTTCCACCTGACGCCCATCTGAAGCCTTCGTAACCATGGGTACCGAACGTTTGAGGCAGCATCTGCCCGTCAAGCCCGACATGGAAGGAGCGCGTTCCCGGCTGGTTGGTCGCGAAATCCCGCGAGCGCACCCATACGTTGTACGTCCCGGCCTGATGGACCTGAAACGAAGCGACAGCCGGCTCCGTCGATTCCGGATCGCCGTCCTCCGGCGTAGATCCCGCGCCGCTCGGGTTGACGCCCCGCAGCAGCATGCCTTCGAAAGCGCCGTCCACGCCGCTTTCCATCGTCCACGTACCCAACTCGTCAAAGCTGCCCGGCCGGAACAAATACGCGTTCGCCGGTATATTCGCCACAATCACGGCCGTTTGCCCCCCTTCGTCCCAAGCCGTTAGCGCCCCGAAATAGCGGCGCACAAATTCCAGCGGCGCAAACGCCGCTCCTTGCTCCCGGATAACCGGATGCGCGAGCGAGACGTTTCTCCCGTTCACGCTGGCCATATCTTCCCCGGGCCGCACCTGAAAGCGCTGGCCGTTGCGCAGTGCCGTCTCCTGGTACGTCGCCGCGTCCACCGACACATCCGCGCCCAAAGCGGCGAACACTTCGCCGAACGGCACCATCACCGTTCCCTGCCGAATCACCGGCTCCTCGTTCAAGGTGACATAGCTGCCGTTCAGACGCAGCGCAATATCGACAGGCGGGCGATTCGGATCGGGTTCGCCGTTCGATACGCTGCCGGGCACATACCTGTGATTAGCGGCCAGCCATTGCAGTGCGGACGCGCTTTCTTCGGCGGTAAAGTCCAGATCATCGGTCAGGACGACCATATCGAAGCGGGCGTAGTTGCCGCGAAAATCGAGCGCCTCCAGATCGTATTCCCCGCGAATCATCGCCAGCGGTCCGCTGGACTCCCAATACCATCCGTTATTGCCGTGCGCGCCGTATACGGCCGGTTCCCTCGAGTCCAGCTTCAGGTGAAACGGCCTTACGCCTGGACTGACCGCAAAGTCACGGGAGTGAACCATCATTTTGTAAAAGCCGTCCGCGGGAATGCCGTATTTGGCCAGCGCCGGCGTGGAGCTGTGGTTCTGACCGTCCGTCTTGCCCATCATAATAGCGGAAAGCGGGCTGCCGCTCCGATCCGCCGGGTGCGTCCAGCTGCCCATCCGGTCCGCAAAGCTTTCCGCCGTCAGCACGATATAATGTTTGCCCGGCTTGATGTCGGGCAGCGGTCCGGAATCCGCCCGCGCCGAGTCTGGGCCTAAGCCCATCCCCGTCATCAGCAGCGCTGCCGACAGCACCAGGGCCGCCGTCTTCTTCAAGCGCATCTTCATCATTACACTCCCTCCTTATGGACGCCCGCGTCTGCTTCCCCTATTTCCGGGCGCATCTATCCGCTGTCTGCTCCTTCCCCTTACGCATCTCGTGAAGCCTATTGGACTTGTATCCGGCCGCTAATAGCCGCCTATGCTTCAACGCTGCTCGTTCAGGATGCCGATCGCTGCGGCTGCCTGTGCCCGCCGGGTCGCATCCCCTCCTTTCCCGCTTTCAATCTCTATACGCAGACGACCTCGAGGAGGCAGACAGAACCTGCTGCCAGCCTCCACGGTTTTTATCCAGGACAATCAGTTGCTGCCTGTCGAGGCAGCGTGGTTCGGTCGTCCGTCCGTACTCGGGACGCGCCTGCGCGGCGGCCGGTCTGCTTTGCCCCTTACTTGCCGGCTTCCGCAGCCACCTTCGCGTTAATCGTCTCTTCCGTCTCGCGAATAAGCGTGTTGATGTCCTTCGCATTGGTAAACAATTGGACGCCTGCGGCATTAAGCGCACTGTCGGCAATGGCGTCGTATTTCGTCGGGTTGTTATGATACGGAACCGGACGGTGTTTGAAAATCGCCTGCACATTTTTGCCTTTCAGCACTTCGGATTGTATGCCGAATTGGTCGGTAATTTCCTTTTTGCTGAGCGGCGGTACGCTTGCGCCCTTTTTGGCGGAATCGAGCTGCGCGCTTTCGTCCAGCACGGCGCCGATCAGCTGGAACGCCTCTTTCTTATGCTTGCTCGTCGGCGAAATCATCAGGAAGTACCCGTCTGCCTCGCCGTACAATCCCTTTTTGTCCGGATACTGCGGATAGGTCGCCAGATCCCAGTCCAGGCCGCCCTTGGCCGCTTCGGCCATCCGGTGGAACAGCCCGATAAACGGATACATCGCAATCGTTTTTTCGTACAGGAACGCGTTCAGCTCATCCGAGTTTTTCTTCGCCGTCGTATTGCCTGGAATCGACAAGATCGCCTGGTATGTCTGGAACGCCCGCTTCCATGCCTCCGTGTTGATGCTCGCCTTCCCGGTGGCCGGATCAAACCGGTTCAGGGAAAAGGGAGACGCGACGCGCACGATGTTGCTGGAAGCAAGGCCCCGGTATTGGACGCCCGCGTCGGTGCGGCTCACTTTCCGGCCCAGCTCAATCACTTCATCCCATGTCATTCCGTCCTTCGGATAAGCGACGCCGAACCGGTCGAACAGCGTTTTGTTGTAATACAGCGCATTGTAGTTCATCCCGTAAGGCAGCGCGACGATTTCTCCGTTTTTGCCAAAACTTTTGACCGTCTGTAAAATGCTCGGGTCCAGCCGGTTCAGGTCGAAGTTTTGCAGCTTGATCTGCTCGCGCAGGTCAAGCGCTACCCCAAGATCGAGCAGGCTCTGCATCCCTTCGACGCCGGTAATGAGCAGGTCGGGTACATCGCCGGCGGCGACCATGTTGCGAATATTAATGTCGCCGGACGCAGTGATCGTCTCCACCTTGATATGCGGATATTTCGCCCGCAGCGGCTTGAAAAAGATTTGCTCGTAATCCTCATCCGTGATTTTCCACCCCGCATACAGCTTGAGCGTTACCGGCTGCGGCGGCGCTTCTTCCTTGACTGACGGCTTTTCATCCACCGGACTGCCGCTTCCTCCGCCTTGTCCGCAAGCCGCGGTCACGATGGCGAGCGTAGCCAGCGCAGCCGGCCAAATGATCGGTTTACGTTTCATTCGAAATCCCCCCTGTAATGTTGTTACCTTGAATGAAAAGGATAAAGTTCTTAATTTTTAAAATTATTCAAAAGTAAGCGCATTCAAATTGATGGCGTATCCTAAGCACAAGCGCTTTCCCCTTCGGTATGACATCTGCCGCAGAGGCGGACCTCCTTTCCCGAAAAACTGACGGCTCGTTCAAGCTTGCGGGTCAATCTATCCATAATTGCCCCTTACTATTAAGATAAAGAATTCTCCCGGCAAGCAACATACACATTTTTATAACAAAATTTATCCGAAATTTCCTTTATCCGCCTACCCGTTCATGAGCGGTCACAAACCGGCGCATCGCCGTTTCATCCATCGTCACGCCGAGACCTGGAGCATCCGGTACGGTTAGGTGCCCGTTCTCCAGTCGGAATTGCACCTGGGCATAATCTGCGCTGACCCGCAGTGCATTCGGCTGGTATTCATAGATCATAAAATTGGACAGCGCGGCGGATACGTGAATGGAGGCCGCATGGCCGATGCCCTGATGTGCGCTTAAGTGCGGGGCGAACGGAAGGTGAAACGCCTCCGCCAGATGGCCGATGCGCATCATCTCCGTTATGCCGTTGCGCCCCATATCCGGCTGCACCACCTCGATCGCGCCCGAGGCGATCCATTCCTTGAACGTATAAATCGTCCGCAGCGGTTCTCCGACGGCCACGGCGGTATCGATCGCTTCCGCCAGCCTGCTGTGCCCGTCCCGGTCCTCGAACGTAAGCGGCGATTCGAAAAACAGCGCATCCAGTTCCCCCAGCGCCCGGCCGATCCCGTACGCCTCAGAATGGGTGCATTTGCCGTGAGCGTCGTACATCAGATCCAGCTCATCCGGGCCGTACCGCTCGCGAATCGCCTGGAGCAGCTTCAGATCGGACGCTTTGCCTCTGCCGAACGTATGGATCTTGACGCCCTGGAAGCCTTCCTCCCGCAGCCGCGCGATATGCTCCAGCTTCTCCTCGACCGACCCTCCCGGCACGCTGGAGCAGTAGCAGCGCAGCTTATCCCGGTACCGGCCTCCGAGCAGCGCATACACCGGCAGCCCGAGCGCCTTGCCCTTCAGATCCCAGCAGGCAATATCCAGTCCGGCCATCGCATCGACCAGATAGCCGCCGGTATAACCGCGCTCGCGCAGCGTATCCAGCATGCGGTCCCACAGCACCTGCTGGTCGAGCGGCCGAGCGCCGAGCAATAGCGGAGCCAAATGAGTCTTGAGCACCGTAGCGGCAATCTCCGGGTGCGTCGGCGCCAGCAGTTCGCCCCAGCCGTTCACGCCCTCGTCGGTAGACAGCTTGACGAACACCGTCTCCGCATTGACCGAGTAGACGCAAGAACGGCGGTTGCTGTCGCTGACGTAATAGTCGGCGCCAAGGAAACGCTTGCCGCCCGGCTGGACCGGACGGGCCGGCGGTATTTTCACGATGTAGATATCAACGGCTGTAATCTTCACTGTCCTTCTCCTCCTCGTCTATCAGCTTGTAGCTCCCGCTCTTCCAGCGACGGCGCAATTCGGGCCGAACCAGCGCACTGACCGACTGGATCGACATGCCGCCGTCCACCGCCAGATCGACGCCATTGACAAAGGCGGCCATGTCGGAGGCCAGAAACAGCACGGCATCAGCCACGTCCTCCGGCTTGCCGAGCCGGCCGAGCGGGTAGCAATCCGTATCGATTCGAAAGCGGGCTTGGGCCGCCAGCTGCTTCTGCTTCTCCTCGCTCACCGTAAGCCCCGGCGAGACACAGTTCGCCCGGATACGGCTCGCCGCCCCCTCAAGAGCAGTCTGTCGCGTAAACGCCGCAATAGCGCATTTCGCCGAAGCGTAAGCGGACAGACCCGGATTGGCGCGATTCGCATTCACCGACGACATATTGACGATCGCCGGCGTCTGCGACTGTACGAGCAGCGGCCATGCGTACCTTGTGCAGAGGAATACGGAGGTCAAGTTAACGTCGATCAATCGTCTCCATTCCTCCAGCGTGCCGGCGGCGATCAGACCGCTTCCCGTCCGGCCTGCATTGTTGACCAAAATGTCGAGTCGATCGAGCCCGGCAAACACTTGACGCACCGCGCCTTCATCCGAGACATCCATCCGATGCGCCGTCGCATCCGCCCCTGCGCGGCGAAGCGCCTCCGTCACAGCCTCGACACGCTCTTCATGCACATCTGTCAGCTGCAGTCTGCATCCCTCGGCTGCAAAGCGCCTCGCAATCGCCGCGCCGATCGAACCCGCAGCTCCCGTAATGAGCGCCGTTCTGCCGCTTAGCAGCATGTTAGCGCACCTCCGCTCCTCACTCCCTGCCGGCCAGCGACAGGGGAGTCTGATATGAAGCTGTGGTCAAGCCCGCACATCTTGCCCTTGCCAGCGCAGCGCCAGCAAATCCAGCCCTTCCAGCGTCTCCATCACCTCGCGGCGAAGCGCTTCGTCGATCGGCGCATTCGGATTGCGTACACGGGCTGAAGCGATTACCCCGCCCGCCTTCAGCACTTCCTTATGCACGGCTGTAGCGAAGCCCGCAATCGTACCGATCCGGATAAACGGCAAGTAGCGGTAAAACAGCGCCCGGGCTCCCGAATGCTTCCCCTCCCGCCATAGACGGTAAATGCGAACGCACACCTCGGGGAACTCGCACGCCGGCATCGTGCCGATCGCGCCGCGGTTCAGCTCTTCACAGTAATAAATGCCATTCAGCCCTCCGAACACCGCGAGGCGTCCTTCCGTCTGCTCCAGCACCTCGGTGATTTTCACCGTCGTCGGCGGCGCCTCCACCTTGACATAGCAAATGTTGTCGCAGTCCTTGGCCAATCTGGCCATGATCGGGACGGAAATCGCGACGCCGCTGGCGATCGGCGCATCCTGCAGCATGATCGGGATGTCTACCGCTTTGGCGATCGTGGTAAAGTATTCGACCATGCGCTGGCCGTCCGGCTTAACCATATGCGGCGGCATCACCATCAGCGCGTCGGCCCCCGCCTGCTGCGCCCATCGGCTCAGGCTGACAGCGCCTTCCAGCCCCGTATGGCCGCTGCCGAATACGAGTGGAACCCGACCCCTCACTTCCTCCTTGACAATATCGGCGATCCGCTCACGCTCCCGGTCCAGCAGCGTATAAGCCTCGCTTGCATTCCCGAACAGCGCGATCCCGTTCACCTGAGCCGCCAGTTGAAACCGAACCAGCTCGCGCAGGCTTTGTTCATCGACCTCGCCCGCTTCGGTAAACGGCGTAGCGAGAATCGGGTACACGCCCTCCAGAACAGTATTGCGCTTCCCCATCTGCGTTCCCCCTTTTTCCGGATTGATTGATTCCCTTTCATCATAAAAAAAGCGCATTCAGGAAAACATGCACATTCTTGTGCCGCATTCTATCCATAATTTCCTTGAGGGGTCAATGGGCTGTCTCTAGCTGCTGCCGCTTCGCTTTTCCAGATTCAAATGCGAACAGCAAAAAGCCTTCAAAACCACTGCTGCAGTGAGCAGGAAGGCTTCTTGCTTGCCGGGAGGTTGTCCGATGAACCATTTGGGCTCGTGAATCCGCCTTATTGAGCATACGGATGAATGTACGGATTTTGACGGCTGCAGTACCATAACCAAAATACTGGGTGGGACACCTTCAAACAACCAATAAAAATAACCCGCAAACCGTTAACCTGAGCGGGTTATTTTCGTTTAGGCGTAAAATCGCTTCGAAGGCGACCTTCTTCCTGGATCGAAGCTTCGGCATTCACGTATGCAGCCTGAGTCCTTCGGATTGCATCTCGAAAAATTTGTACATATCCTCCGGCGTCACATTTTTATGATTTTTAATCCACTGAAGCAGTACGCGAATGACCGCCCCCGATCGAAAGGCGAGAAAATAGTCCAGGTTGGGAGAGCGATTCATCATGGCGGGAGGCAGCATTCGCACGAGCTTTTTCATGGTGTCCTCGAATGCGGCAAAGATGACGTCCAACCGGTTGGCTTCGACCAATAATTCAATGATTTCCGAATCGGCGTGCCAATACCGAAAAAAAGGCAGTATAAACGGAAATTTTCCCGTACCGGTCTGATCCGTCTGTGGCGAGATCGACTGAAGAATGCTGTGGTACAGATCATCGAAGGTATCGTCGCATTTCCATACCAACACATCCTCCAAATTATCAAAGTTGCGGTAAAAGGTAGACCTCCCCACCTGGGCGCTATCGACCACCTCCTTAATGGTGACCGATTGAAAAGTTTTTTCTCGCATTTTTTTCGACAAGGCATCATATAACCTGATCTTGGACTCGACTGACCGTTGATCTTGTTTAATGTGGTACATATTCCCCCCAAATGTCCTTTATCTCCGGATTCGCTTGACTTCCCAACCGTATCCAATGAAAATTCAATATGTATCCTAACTATACCATTTTAATGCGCTTTCAAACATACAGTAATCTACCAAGGACAGGTATCCATAATCAAATCAATGGCGGTATACATCAGGTACCGGCCGAAAGCGTCGGGCGAATGACGTGAGGTTTATTGCCGCATCGTTGCTGTGCGGTGACGTTTTTTTCAACGAAATGGGCGTTCCGGCATTCCAAGCACAGCCAATGACATGAGATGAAAGGATGTCTCCGTTGTGAATGACGAAATATTTCGATATCCGATCATTGGGAAGCTGAACGATGAGGATTTGCGCTCGGTCCGTCCTTATTTGACAGTCCATTCCTTTGAAAATGGAACCGTCATTCTTCGTCAAAATCAAGAAACGGCCCATTTCCATATTCTATTAGACGGGATATTGAACGTTTACGTAGAGCACGAAACCAAGGTACATGTAGCGAAGCTGGAAACGGGGCAATTTGTCGGAGAGATGTCGTGCTTGACGGGCGGCGCCGTGAGCGCGACGGTTCAGGCGCAAGGGCAGGTTCGGACGGTATCGATGCCGCGTGAGGGCATGCTTCAATTAATGGACAGAAGCCCAGAGTTCCGCAATCACATGATCGAAGCGATGATTCAACGGGTTACGAACACCAACCACCGGGTATTGGAGGAATATACGCGAAGCTCCGTAGTTTTGCGCCAATTGCAGGAGGAGCGGCAATCCCACTACGGGCCGTTGATCGGGGACGGCCGAGTCATGCGGCAGATTCGAAAGAAGATTACCGAGCTGTCTCAAAAGAATGAACCGTTGTGCATCATCGGCGATAGAGGTGTCGGAAAATCCCATGTTGCCTGGGAGATCCATGCTCGGTCGGGACGGTCCGAGTATCCCTTTTTCGTAGTGGAAGGGGGGAGCTTCGACTCAGAGGAATGGGAAATGAAGGTTCGGGCCGCCAAGGGAGGCACGATTGTATTGGAGCAGGCCGACAGTATGCCGTCCGATCTTGTACGCCGCCTGGTTCATGCGCCGCATGAAACCCGCTTCATCATGACCGCAGGCCGCCGGCTTCACGTGGACGCGGAGCACCTGGAGATCCCGCCGCTGAGAGAACGGCATGAAGATCTTCCGGCGCTTGTTTACGCCTTTATTGCCGAAGCGGGCTTCCAGAACCCCGAATCCTTGATTTCGCAAGAAGCGATGAACCGGTTAAGCGACTTTCCTTTTCTCGGCGGAAATATTAAAGAACTGAAGCGCGTGGTGCACGATGCAATGATACGGAGCAGCGGGAAAGAGATCCGCAATTCGCACCTCAGGTTCGGAAGTATGCGCGAACCCGGAGCCCGTCCGAAAATCGGTCTGGCCTTAGGAAGCGGCTCCGTGCGGGGGGCGGCACACGTCGGCGTGATCAAAGTGTTGGAGCAGGCCGGTATTCCGATCGATCTGATCGCCGGCACGAGTGTGGGCGCTTTTATCGGAGCACTTTACGCAGGCGGGCAGCCTGTTTCGGCTTTTGAAAAGGTGCTGCCCACGGTACGTTGGGGTCAGCTTGTACTCCCGACACTGCCGCTGAATGGAATTGTCGACAACTCCCCTATGGTCCGATTCGTGGAAAAATATATCGGTCCCGTCGATTTCAAGGATTTGTCCATTCCTTTTGCCGCAGTTGCATCCGATGCGGTGAACGGGGAGGCCTGCATCCTCAATCAAGGCAAAGTGTCTCGCGCCATCTGCGCTTCCACCGCAATTCCCGGCGTGATGAGACCGGTCAAATATGGGGATAAACTGCTTCTGGATGGCGCTGTCGCTCATCCGGTGCCTGTGGCCCTGGCCAAAAGCATGGGGGCGGATATCGTGATTGCGGTGGATGTCAGCACGCCGGATGACATGAAGAAAGAACCGAAAAACTTCGTGGCAACGATCCTCAACACGATGGATATCATGAGCAAGCGCATGATTCAGGACGAATTGCAGCTGGCCGACGTCGTATTATCCCCACGGCTGAAAAACAACCAAATCACATTCAAAGCATCCGCATCTTACATTCAAGCGGGTGAACACGTCACTCGCGGGTCTCTCGAAGCCATCAAACAGAAAATGGAGACGTTCGTTTGCAGGTAAAGGGTGGGCATCGCCCTCCCCTTTATGTGTTGGTACCGGACACTCGTCGCGTAGAATGCGAAGTATTGCCGACTATTTCCACTCCCTACTGATATAATCCCAACGCGAAATATTCGTTGATCATTGCAGCAGGCGGATCAGATCCGCGCTGAGTGTTTCAGCATCGAGCGGCTCCCATACAAATTATAGTTGATAATAGCCCCATCGAGCAGCTTATATATCGATTTCGATGCACGCAAGGAGTCGATGTCGTCGGAGAGATAGATGCCTTGATCATTTGCCGGTACCGGTCGCCCGTTCATCGTAACCACAACCGAAGCGCCCTCATCCGCTACAACTGCACGCAGAGCAACAGCTGCTGCCGTATGATCCGCCGATGCGCTATACGTCTTAATTTCCGGGACAAAGTCACTGCCCAAGCGGATTGGCGCCATCGTCGTCATGTCGCGAAGGGTGAGTGACTGCAGTTCGGCATTATCGCCGGCATCGGCCTGCAGCAGGAATGCGCGCTGCACCGTCAGTCGGTACAGTTTCTTACTCTCCCCGTCAGCCGCCGTAACGAGCAGCTTCACCAGGTTCGCGCCCGGTTGAAGATCGATAACATAGTTACCGCCAGCGGAAGCTTCCACCGGCTTTTCGTTCAGCAGCACCTGCACGCTGGCCTGACTGTCCACTGCGGTCGGTGTCAGCTGGATCGACTTCACATCATACGCTGTTTCCGCCTCATAGCTCAATCGCTCCGGTTGGAAATCCAGCGTAAGCGGGTTGGCATGTATTCCCGATAAGTTGGCATTCCGGGATGCCGATCTCCGGACCTGAACGGTATATGTTTTGACGCTTACCCCGTTCTCCGCCGTCACCCGAAGCTGCCGGTTAGCGCAAGCGAGGCCGCCGATCCGGCAGCCTCGTCTTAATCATTATTGAACTATCGTTCTTCCGTTAGCGTAACCGATTCCCGTTCATTAAAGTTTTAACTCCAAGCGTCTATGCTTGTCTTTCATGCCCATTGATTCATATAATCCGACAGCTTCTTTGTTACCTGCATACACGTCTAGTTCAACTGCATCTACCTTCATTTGGTTTGCGTAATCTATAATAAACTGAAACATAACACGTCCAATCCCTTTTCCTCTATACGCTTCGCTAACACAAAGATCGTTTACATAAATCATGGATCTTTGTCTAAATATCGATCTTTCAATAGTTCTCTCTGTATTTAATACTGCATAAGCTATTACTTCGTCCGTTTGCGGAAGAACGCCAACAACCACCCTGGATTTTTCAGCCTCATAATAGGACTTTACGGACTGTTCATTGTACAGATCTGCACTAATAAATTGTTCAGGTCTCAAACATGCATGGTAGTCATCGACTTGCCTTCTTAACATGATGATGTCACCAATATCCGTCTCGACAGCATCCCGTATCCTTATGTTCAATTTGCACACCTCCCATACCACACCAATCGTAGTTATCCAGTTGGAAAATCCGTTGGTACAGCAAATTGTATCATTAATGATAAAGATAAATAAGGCGACTTTATTTAAAACTAATCTGCCCGTTAGCCTTCCAGGCCCTGTCGGGCACCACAGATAATGAAAATTGGGTCTGGGGCGTTTTATAATTATATTACGGCTGGCGAGGGGGGGCGATGCGCTATGGTGTCGCGAACCCAACCGTTAGTCTGACCCCAGCGACCTCGGTGCACCACGGAATGTCGCTCCTTTTAAGGAAGCACGCAGGGTAGATTAATCCTTTTTGGTTGTTGCACCAGCCCTCAATTTCTATTTGCCGTAGAAATCAACGTAAATTGGGTATTGCGTTATAAAGTAAATATTATTACTATATGAAGTAAGGGTATTCCATAATGTGGATAAGTGGTTACGTCTTAACGTTCTGCTATTGCGCTGAGGTATACCTTTCTACAGCGGCATGGGAAGCCGGTAGGGCAGCGCCTGTTTTTGGCATCACGTTTCGGCAACCATGTTCACAACAAAAGAAGAAATTTATCAAAACATTGTAAATCTTCGTGAAGAAAAGAATGTCTTGTTTGGCGTCGATCGCAGCATGGTAGTAATCGGCAGATTATATTGGCGCTAGGCCGAGTATCTTTAGAGGTTAGGAAAAATTTTTTTAAAAGACCCTTGTAAATCAAACAAAAATGGTAATTCATATTCTCGTATAACTTTAATTGGAGGGATTATTATGACAATTCATGTAGTAAAACCCAACCGTCTATCAATTCGAGGATCATTTTCTCGTGAATATTCCCCTATTATGACCATTCAATCTGGTGACACAGTTCGGTTTAGTACTTTAGACTCTGGATGGGGGATAGGACCTTACACTTCTTTTTGGGAAAGAGAAAAGTTTCCACGACGTCAGGAAGGTGATGGAGGACATGCTCTCTGCGGACCAATAGCTCTCCATGGGGCTAAAGCTGGAATGACGCTTGAGGTTAGAATTAATGATATTGTTACGGGCTCATGGGGATGGAGCAGCGCCGGTGGTTTCTCCCATGATATAAACAATTGGCTGGGTCTTGCGGATGGAGAGCAGTTTATTTTAAACTGGGAACTTGATACAAAGGCAATGACAGGAGTAAGTCACCTAGGGCACAAGGTAGGTTTGAGACCCTTTATGGGTGTTATGGGTGTTGCTCCAGATGAACCTGGCTTTCATTCAACCTGGCAACCACACTTTTGGGGTGGAAATATTGATTGTAAAGAATTAATCGCAGGCAGTACATTGTTTTTGCCGATCTCAGTTACAGGAGCACTTTTTTCTGTTGGAGATGGGCATGCCGTCCAAGGAGATGGCGAGGTTGGAGTACCGGCGCTTGAATGTCCGATGGAACTGGTTGATGTAACTTTTTTTGTTCGCGATGATATTAAAATCACGTATCCTCGTGCAAAAACACCAAATGGTTGGATTACGTTTGGGTTTCATGAGAGCGTAAATGAAGCCATGATGATCGCTCTTAAGGGGATGTTGGACTTAATGGAAGAACTCTATGGGTATAATCGTAAAGAAGCACTCGCTTTAGCAAGTCTTGTTGTTGATTTGCGTATTACTCAGATTGCTAATAAAATACTGGGTGTACACGCAATACTTCCTTATGGAGCGATCAGGTAGTATTATCCATGAAATATTATTTACTTGGTTAGAAGGGGCGTCCCAAAAGTCATCAATGACTTCTGGGACTTTATTATATTCTCTTATTATTTATCCCGCCAGCCATGGCCATCCATCGCGCAGCCGCAGCTCACCAAATGATCGATTCGCCTGGCTCCAGCGGCAGATCAAAAGCACGCCTTACTTTAAACACAGAAAAGCGATTAATCGTTCCATCGCTGTATTATCGTGCCCGTTATCCTTCCAGGCCCTGTCGGGCAAAAGGAGATTCGGACGTTCCACACCCACACCGTCTATCTTCTCGAGCTGATTGACTGGATCAAGGAACACCGCTGCACCCACGTGGCCATGGAGAGCATCGGAGTGTTCCTGGAAGCCAATCGTGACTTGCTCGAAGCGGAAGACATTCAATACCTCGTCGTAAACGCCCAACACATGAAGGCTGTCCCTGGTCGAAAGACTAATGTAAAGGAACCCCAGTCTTCCCTCGACTTGCAAGCCTTGGTCTAACAAAGAAAAAGCCATGATTTACGCGGCAACGAGCGGGGTCAATGTTCATCTTGAAACGCTTGCAGCGGCCCGGCATATGGCGCATGTTCGAATCGGCATGGGTTCTCCGTTACCCGCGGGTCCTGCTGCTTGTGCAGCACCTCCATCAGCTCCACGTTCAGCTTCTTCTTGATGTCCGAATATTCCGGTCTGTCAGCCACATTCTCCATATAAAAAGGATCCTTCCGCAAATCGTACAGTTCCTCATACGGGCGTTTACCGAAGCCCAAACGGAACAGCGGCCTGATCTCCTCTTCATTTCGGTGATGAATCATCCATGCTTTAGTTGGGCTAGCATCCATTTCGGCGTAGGCGACTCCGGTTTTCCAATGCAAGTCCTCGTAGGAGGGAGGCACGGTATTCGGATTGTCCAGACCGCGGGGAGCGCCCATTGGCCAGCGGTCCGGCTCAAAATTGATGATGTACAGATATTCCTCAGTCCGAATGGCCCGCTGCGGATAAGGCAACTCGCCTTTGCGAGCGGAGGGGACATGCCTCTCCCGGCCGGTCACGACAAAGGTGCGCCCCGGGTCCACCTGACCGCTTATCTCGCTCAGCAGAACCGGCAGCAGACTGCGTCCCGTCATCGATTGTGGAACCGGCATCCCCGCCGCCTCCAGGAAGGTCGGCGCCAGATCCATCAAGTTCACGAAGTCGTCGATGATCCGTCCCGGCTGGATATGACCCGGCCAACGCATAGCGAGTGCGACCTCGCAGCCGATATTGTACAGATTGCATTTGCCTCGCGGCATTCCGGGAATCCCGTGGTCCCCGCTCACGACGATCAGCGTCTCGTCGAGCTCGCCTAACTCCTCCAGCCGCTGCAGAATAATGCCTAGTCCGGTATCCAGCGCTTGGCATTCGCCCAAATAATCGCAAACATCCTCTCGAACCTCCGGAACGTCCGGCAAAAATGCGGGCAGCCGGCCCATGAGATCGTCTGGATTCAGTCCCCACAGAGCCTTGCCGGATCCCTGTTCCCACGTACGATGGGTATTGGTCGGGCCCCACCAATAGCAAAACGGCTTTCCCTCCGGCCGGGATTCCATGAAAGAGTCAAAATTCATTCGAACTTCGTCTAGAAGCTCTCGCTTGGCTGCTTCTATCCCGATCTCCTGCGCGCGCTTGGTGGCATGGTGAGAAAACTTGCCGTAGTTGGCGCCACCCGTTACATAAGCGGTTCGCTTCCCGCCATACGGAGCATTGGCGGTTTTCCCGGGAGACCACACTTTGTAAGTGTGGCCGATGTGGTAGCCGTTTTTCTCCAGCTCAAGCGGATAGGTCGGAATCGTTTCGTCCCAGACGGCCCCGAGCAGAATGGCGCCGAGACCAGTCTGCCAAAAATATTGGCCGGACAGCAAGGAACTGCGGCAAGGTGTGCAGCTCGGCGCCGGAACGGAGGCATTCATAAAGAGCGCGCCTTCTCGGGCGATCCGATCGAAACTCGGAGTGGAGATAAGCTTATTGATGGAATCAGGTCCTTCGTGCTCGGCATAAATGCTGGCATAGCGTCCCCAGTCGTCGGCGAAAGCAAACAAGATATTCAAATCGAAATCACCTTTCCTTAGAAAGATT
>NZ_JARBDB010000033.1:0-113672 GCF_036577605.1 Paenibacillus sp. GYB004 | reverse complement strand
ACTTCACAGCGCATAAAGATCTTGGCTCAGCTATTCAAGCTTATCTTCGTTGGCGGAATAAAAACAAACGTCATGCGGCTATTCTACGTGAGCAAAACAAGATCAAGGTTATCTGATGGGGCACTAGTATGCTTTGATTTGTCATTTTATCATTGATAATGATTATTATTATTGTTGTGATAGGGAGGATGAACCGAACCGAAAGGATTGAAGCGTAATGTCAAACGAGCAAACGTTAAGCCTTCGCCGGGATCGGGGACGACGAGCATCTCGCAGGGTTGCTGGCAATCGGCTTTCCGGATGACCGGTTCCATTCCCGCGGGCAGGCGGGAGAAGCGGCAGCTAACCCTGAAATTGAAGTTTAGTGATGAGCTGATTTGAATTGAATATTTAATGAAGATTTCAACATGCTTTAATCCCGCTTGCCGGCCGTCTCCGGTACAATGGAGTTGCTCCCGTAAGGAGGAGAACCTTCATGAATCATCGCATGTTATTTATAAATGAATCGCTGCTCGGCAAAAGACTGCGTCAAGATATGTTCTCGCAGGAAGGCGCTCTCGTGCTGCCGGCCGGGACTGTTCTGAATAAACTTCACTTGGAAACGATAACCGGTCACGGACTGAAGCTTCCTGTAGACGAGGTGGAAGAAGTCGGACCGTATGCCGATCTGTCCGCCGGAGGCTCGCATCACGCGGAGATCGAAGAAGCGGTCGGCATCGTCCGCGAAGCGTTCGAGCAGATGCGTCTTTCCAGACAAATCCCGCTCGCCGGCATTCGCAGCCGGGTCATTCCGCTGATCCGTTCGTCAACCGGGCAACTGCACCTGTTCCAGCTGCTGGCCACGCTGCAGGCGAAGGACGATTATTTGTACCGGCACAGCGTGGCGGTCGGGGCGATCTCGATGCTGCTCGGCAAATGGCTGGAGCTCGGCGAGGCGGAACTGCTGCAGTTGACTACTGCCGCGATCCTTCACGACGCCGGCATGACGCAGATAGCGTCCGAACTGCTGATCAAACCGGAGAGACTGACCGAGGACGAGTACGATACGATGAAGCGCCATACGCTGCTCGGGTACGACATGATCAAGAAGACGGTTGGGGCGACACATCGGCAGGCGGCCGTAGCGTTACAGCATCATGAGCGGATCGACGGCAGCGGTTACCCGTTCGGACTGAAAAGCGGCAAAATCGACCTGTTCAGCCGCATCGTAGCCGTCGCCGACGTTTTCCACGCCATGTCGTCGAAGACGGAATACCGCAACCCGTCGCCGGTATACCGGGTGCTCCAGCAGATGGAGAGCCATGCGTACGGGACGTTTGATCCAGCCGTCGTAGCCGTTCTTATCCGGAAATTTATGCAGGCGCTGCTCGGTTACAAGGTTATGCTCACGGACGGAACGGAAGGCAAAATCGTCCTGATTCATCCTCACCACCAGACGCGTCCTCTCGTTCAGACAAACGACGGTTTCATTGATTTAAGCAAAGACTACAACATTCAGATCGAGCAGGTTCTGGCCCGTCACGAGACGGAGGCAGAGTTCAACCTGCAAGCAGCGGCTCCCGGCAGCGGATCTTGATCCGAACCGGGAGTTTTTGCGCTTTACCGGCTAATCCGGTATGATGATAGCAACCATTTTCTAGGAGGGGGGAGAAGAGATGGTGGACGATCGCTTGTCCCGCCCGGTCCTGTGGGCATTAATCGTGTCAAGCGTCCTCTGTGCGGCGATGGTCGGACTGCGTATCGCTTATACGGGCGAGGGGACGTTCAGGTGGCTGATTGTTCCGAATCTGCTGCTGGCCTGGATTCCTCTCGCCGCATCCCGCCTCGCTTGCCGCTCGTTGGCCGGAGGCCGCAAGCCCGGACTGCTTGCTGCAGTGTGGGGGCTTGTCTGGCTCGCTTTTTATCCGAACTCTTCTTATATCGTGACGGATCTGATTCATCTGAGCTGGGCGAGCGGTAAGACGACCTTGTACTTCGACTTGTCGGTTAACATGCTGGCCGCGATGCTGGGCTGGTTTCTCGGGACGATCTCGTTGTACGGACTGCACCTGGAGGCGCTCCGGCGCGTCGGACCGGTTGCGGGTCATCTGTTCGCGGCGGTTGTCTTGCTGCTGGGGGCGGTCGGCGTTTATCTGGGACGCGTGCTGCGCTGGAACAGCTGGGATCTGGTGACGCGCCCCTGGAGGATCGTGGCCGATTCGCTAGAGATCGTGCAGCGGCCGGATGCGCTGCTGTTTATACTCGCATTCGGCTTGTTTACGGGAGCCGTGTACGCCATTTTTTATCATGTGGCGAGACCGCCTCGGACAGGACGATAAGAAGACTGATAGCCTGCCAAAGCGCGCTTTACTTCGCCAAGTCGGTTCTCTATAATGGAAAAAAAGATAGGAAGGCGATTGTTCCAAGCGTCAGCACCCCGTTCGGGGTGTTTTTGCTAGACGAAAGCGAATGGAGGACGGATGACTCCCGAACGGTTTCGCAGGAACAATCGCGGGCGAACCGGAAAGCTGGTTATCGGCACCAGACACTCGTATATAAAGGATGGAGAACAAATGAGAGAGTATAAACAAACAGTGGCGGCTCTGGTTGCTTCGGCGATGGAAGGCTTGGACGCCGCCGCGATCGAGTCGATGCTGGAGGTGCCGCCCAACGCGGAGATGGGCGATCTGTCGCTCCCTTGCTTCAAGCTGAGCAAAGCGCTGCGCCAATCGCCGCAGCAGATCGCGGAGCGGCTCGCAGGTTCGCTGCCGCAGCATCCTTCGATTGCGGAGACGAAAGCCGTATCGGGATACTTCAATATATTTCTGGACAAACGTACGTTTGCCGCAGGTGTGCTCCGTGCGGTAGAGAGTGACGGAGAACGGTTCGGAGCGAGCGAGCTGGGCAAAGGCAAAACGATCGTGATCGATTTCTCCTCGCCGAATATCGCCAAGCCGTTCCACGTCGGCCATTTGAGATCGACGGTGATCGGCAACGCGTTGTACCGGATTCACCGGTTCCTCGGCTATGATTGTGTCGGGATTAACCATCTGGGCGACTGGGGAACGCAGTTCGGCAAATTGATTACCGCCTACAAGCTGTGGGGGGACGAGCGTCAGGTCGAGGAAGGCGAGATCGAAGAGCTGATGCGGCTGTACGTGAAGTTTCACGATGAGGCGGAAGCGAGACCGGAGCTCGAGGACGACGCGCGCGCCTGGTTCGTCAAGCTGGAGCAGGGCGACGAAGAGTCGCTGCGGCTGTGGCGCTGGTTCAAGGAGATTAGCTACAAGGAATTTAACCGGATCTACGGGCTGCTTGGCGTCACGTTCGATTCAGATGCGGGCGAAAGCTTCTATAACGACAAGATGGGCGCGGTCGTCGACGAGCTGAAGGAGAAAGGGCTGCTGGAGGAAGACCAGGGCGCTTATCTCGTCCGGCTCGACGAATATAACATGGCTCCGGCGCTTATTTTGAAAAAAGACGGGGGCACCCTGTATCATACGCGGGATATAGCGGCTGCGCTGTACCGCAAAAAAACGTACGATTTCGACAAGGCGATTTATGTGACCGATTATGCGCAAAATCTGCACTTTGCCCAGTGGTTCAAAGTCATCGAGCTGATGGGCTACGACTGGGCGAACCGGCTCGTGCATGTGGCGTTCGGGCGCGTCAGTCTCGAAGGCGTCCGCTTCGCGACGCGCAAGGGCAACGTTGTGCTGCTGGAAGATTTGCTGCGCCAGTCGATTGACAAGACGCGGGAAATTATCGACAGCAAAAACCCGTCGCTCGAAAATAAAGACGAAGTCGCGCTGCAGGTCGGCGTCGGGGCGGTTATTTTCAACGATTTGAGCAACAACCGGATCAAGGACATCTCGTTCTCCTGGAAAGACGTGCTCAACTTCGAAGGCGAGTCCGGTCCGTACGTGCAATACACATATGCCCGCGCACGCAGCGTTCTTCGCAAGGCGGAAGCGGCCGGCGGTGGTCTAGCGCCTTCGGTCGAAGATATCGACGCGGCGCTGCTGGACAACGCGGAAGCGCAGCAGGTGCTGAAGGAGCTGGCGGCGTTCCCGGATAAAGTGATGCAGGCGATGGAAAAGCTGGAGCCGTCGGTCGTCAGCCGCCATCTGATCGATATCGCGCAAAGCTTCAACCGGTTCTACCACGAATGTCCGATTCTCGTGGACGATCCCGGGCTTCGTGCGGCGCGCCTTGCGCTTGTGCGCTCGATGTGCACGGTGCTGCGCACCGGCATGAGCCTAATCGGCATGCAGTCGCCGGAGCGCATCTAGCTTGCCTTTGCCGCAATGTCTTCCTGAGCAAGAAACGGTGATCACGCAGGCCATTACAGGGGGTAAGCCAGGGTGACTTGCTGAGGCTAAGCATGGCTCTCCTGCTTTATTTTGTACAAACAGCTCCAATGATTGAACAGTCGGCCCCATTTGCGGGGCCTTCTTTTGTTTTTTTCGGACACATTTATTAATAACACGAGGAGCTAAAACTTTTGTTGCTTACAAACGCACGTTCTGGTAATCTTTGTGTGGGAACAAATGTTTGGGATTCTTTTAACTTGCTCCAACGAACCCGGATGTTCCCCGTTTCGCCGTAATCTTTCGTTAAAGTAGGAACGGCGGAGAAGCTTCGACTTAAGTCGTAAAACGACTCGATTACATGTTGTTTATCAAAGATTTTTTCCCTTTTCGGATCGGCGCAGACGTTGTATGATTGGTGTTATGTACCAAAAAAATTCCAATTTGCAGGGATTTGGAGAGATGATGAGGACACTTCCAAACGAAATGGTAACCGTACTTGCGCAGAACCGGAGAACGGCGGACGAGATCGTCTACTGGATGGTCTGCGACCGGACGACGGAAGGCAGCTTCGTGGATACGTACTTGCTGCTCAGCCGGGAATCGTTGACGATTGTGTCGAGCGGCGGGCAGCCGTCCCAAGAGAAAAACTACAAAGGGTTCGTCCGGAAACAAAAGGACAAAGCATCTCTGAAAACGGTCTCATCCGGACCGTGGACGATGGAATCGATCCGGCTCGATCAACTGGATGCCGTGTCGGTCGTCAATCTTGTCGCTTCGGGGATGATCGTTGTCAAGGAGGAGGGGAAGGAAAAGGTTGTCGCCGCTTTTACGAACGAGCATATGAGCCGGGCGGCGAAGCTGACCACGCTGTTCAAAAAGCTGAAGAACAACGAGGAGATCGACAGCCAGGAATTGGCGGAAGAGGAATCGGCCTCTTGTCCGAAGTGCGGGATGATCTACCCGGATAAAGGCCGGAAGGTATGCCCGAAGTGCATCAAGAAACATGCGATCTTTACGAGACTGCTGTCGTTTGCGGGGAAGTACAAGGTTTCGATCTTTTTCATCGTCCTGTTTATGCTGCTGAACTCGGGCACGGGACTTGTCATTCCTTACTTGCAGGGGACGGTCCTGTTCGATCAGGCGCTCGGAGGAGAAGGGACGTTCGCCGGGAAAATCGGTCTGGTCGTCCTGCTCATTGTCGCCTTTCGCACGTTATCGCTGCTGTTCGGCGTATTTTTCGGAATGATTATCGCCAAAACGGCGGCCCTCGTATCGTTTGACCTGAAGTCCAGCGTGTTTTCGTCCATGCAGCGGCTGTCGCTTAACTTTTTCCAGAGAAAGCAGACCGGACAGCTGATGACCAGGGTGAACAACGACGCGACCGAGCTCCAATATTTCTTCGTTGACGGGCTGTCGTATTTTATCGTCAATGCGATGAATATTATCGGGATTACCGCCATATTGCTTGTTATGGACTGGAAGCTTACACTGCTATGTTTCCTGCCGCTGCCGATCGTCTTTTATATCGTCCGCAAAGTGTTTCCGAGGCTGTGGAGGCTGTCGTGGAGAAGGCACCGGAAGGTGAGCGCGCTGAACTCGATCATCAGCGACACGATCCGAGGGACGAGGGTCGTCAAAGCGTTCGGCAAGGAGCAGCAGGAGATAGAGCGCTTCCAAAAAGCGAACCTGTCGTTCTCGCACGCCGAGCAGACGGTTAACAAGATGGGTGGAACCGTATTCCCGGTACTGAACCTATTGACGCAGACAGGCGGAATTCTCATCTGGGCGTTCGGCGGCTGGATGGTGATGAAGGATCAGTTTACGTTCGGTCAAGTGCTGACGTTCGTCAATTATATGTATATGCTGTACGGCCCGATTCAGTTTATGAACAATATCGTCAACTGGTGGTCCCACTGTATGTCGGCGGCCCAGCGCATCTTCGAGATCCAGGACGCGGTTCCGGAAGTGGCGGAGAAAAAGGACGCCGTCGAGCTGACCGAGATGAAGGGCGATATCGTCGTCCAGAACGTCGTTTTCGGCTACGAGCCGAACAAGGCGATTCTGAAAGAGGTGTCCATGCAAGCCAAGCCGGGCCAGATGATCGGAGTCGTCGGCCATTCCGGAGCGGGCAAATCGACGCTCGTCAATCTGATCTCCAGACTGTACGACGTCAATGAAGGCGAGATCCGGATCGACGGCATCAATGTGAAAGATATGACGACTGCATCGCTTCGCAAACATATCGGCATCGTCTCGCAGGACGTCTACGTGTTCTCCGGCAGCATCGCCGAGAATATCGCTTACGCCGATCCAGAATGCACCGTAGACGATATTATTTATGCGGCGAAGATCGCCAACGCCCACGATTACATCGAGAAGCTGCCTGACGGCTACGATACGATTATCGGCACAGGGGGGTACAATTTGTCCGGCGGCGAGAAGCAGCGGCTGTCGATCGCGCGCGCGATCCTTCATAATCCGAAGGTGCTAATACTCGACGAAGCGACGGCTTCGCTGGATACGGAGACGGAGCTGCAAATCCAGGAGGCGCTCGATTCGCTGATCAAGGGCAGAACGACGATCGCGATCGCGCACCGGCTGTCCACGCTGAGAAATGCCGATTACCTGGTCGTGATGGATCACGGCAAAGTCGTTGAAGCCGGGACGCACGATGAGCTGATGGCGAAAGAAGGCACCTATCACGGTCTTGTGAAAAAGCACGATGAGGCATTGAAGATGAAAGAGGTGGTTATCGCATGACGACTACGACTACGGCTGCGGTTACGGAAGCAAGCCCGGAGGAGGAAAAAAAGGAAGAGGTGCCGATAGGCCAGGAGCAGAACGGGAGCAAAGAGTCGGATCTCGCCGATGCGGCCAAGATCCGCTACTTGACGAAAGACAACGCCTCGTTCAAGAAAACGCCCGGCAATATGCTGACGGTAACCGTTGACGGCGAAGAAACGCCTTCCGTGTACGTGCATTGTTCGTTCCCGCATACGAACAAGCGGATCTACATTTCGATCCGGACAATTGAGAATAAAGAAATCGGAATGATCCAATCGCTGGACGACTTTCCGAAGGAGACGGCCGATCTGCTTGAGGAACAGGTGAAAATCCGGTATTTCGCTCCCGAGATTACGAAAGTGGTCAAGATCAAAGAGGAATTCGGCTACTCTTACTGGGAGACGGAAACGACCGCCGGGCTTTGCCGGTTCACCGTACGGGGCGGCGGAGGCAATGTGAAGCTGGTATCGGAAAGCCGGCTGCTCATCTCCGATGTCGACGGCAACCGGTTTATCATCCCCGATCTGGAGAAGCTGACCGATAAGGAATACCGCATGGTCGAGATGTGCATGTAGGCAAACGCAAACGCACTTCCTAAGAAAATCGGAGGCTGAAATGAACTTAAATTATACGCTCTCGCAGCAGGATATGCATGCCGCCCAGCATGCCGTCGGGGAGCCTATCGCCTATTGCGTCCCTGCCGACCTGTCTTTGAGCGGACAGCGAACGCCGGGCTATCTGGTCATCGGGACGGAGAAGTGGGCTTATGTCGAGCAAGGGCAAACTCTCTCCAGCGGCGTAATCTCGTCAGGAACGGAATACAAAATCGTCCCGCTGATCGGCAATGCCGTGCTCGAAACGGTGGAAAACGGCACGAAGCGGATCATCGTCCGGGTGACGATGCAGCATGCCGCCAGATACGGGTATATCGCCAAAGTTTTGAACGACATGTCGGCCAAAAACAAGATCCGCATCTACAATAACGAGGAGGAGGCCATCTGCGTCAAGTGCGGAGGGCCTCTCATCTCCGGCACGAGAGTATGCCCGAAATGCATGAGCAAGGCGGCGGCGTTCAAGCGGCTGCTCGGAGTATCCAAGGCGCACTGGCCTCTGCTCGGCCTCGGTCTGGTCGTCTTGTTCATCTCCGCCGGACTGGCGCTGCTCGGACCGTATTTTCAGAAGGTGCTGATCAACTCGGCTTTGCAGCCTCCGGAAGGACAAACCGGGAGCGTCCCGATGTTTTTCTACGCTCTCGCGGGGATGCTGGCCGTCCTCGTGTTCGGCGAGCTGCTCGGGATTGCCAAAAGCCGGATCATGGCCGGTGTCAGCTCGGGCATCGCAGCGGATCTGCGGAAGATGGTGTACGACAAAATCCAAAACCTGTCGCTCGGGTTTCTCACCTCGCAGCGGGCCGGAGATATGATGAACCGGATCTCGTCCGATACGGACCGGATTCGCCACCTGATTCAGGAGCTGTGTACGACCGCGATCTTCCAGCTGATTATGCTAGCGTCGGCCACGTATCTGCTGTTTCATGCCGACTGGAGACTTGCGCTTGTTGTGCTGCTGCCGGCGCCGATCGTAGCGGTTCTCCATATGTACATTTGGAAATTCGTCATGTGGAAGCTGTTTCACAAGCAGTGGAGAATCTACGACAAATCGAGCACCTTCCTGCATGACGTGCTGAGCGGAATCCGGGTGGTTAAGGCGTTCGGCAAGGAAGAGACCGAGATCCGCAAATTTAAAAAATACAACGGCGATTTTATGCGGGCTTCGATCAAAACCGAAAAAGTGTTCAGCATTTTGTCGCCCGTAACCAACTACTTGATCCAGCTCGGACAATATCTGGTCTTGATGATCGGCTGTACGATGATATTGAATAAGCAGATGTCGCTCGGGGAACTGATCCAGTTTACGATGTATGCCGGGATGATCTTCGGCCCGATCTCGTGGCTGATGTTTATGCCGAGATGGGTGGCAAATGCGGTTATCTCGGTGGACCGCGTGTTCTCGGTGATCGACGAGCAGCCGGAAGTGCTCGATACGGAGTCTTCGGTCAAACATCCGATCCGTGGCTCGATTCAGTTCCAGGACGTCATCTTCGGCTACAAATCGTATGAACCGGTGCTGAAGGACATTAACTTCGAGGTCAAGCAGGGAGAGATGATCGGTCTCGTCGGACATTCCGGCTCAGGCAAATCGACGCTGATCAATCTCGTATCCCGGTTTTACGACGTGACGGAAGGGCGCATTCTGATTGACGGCATCGATATCCGCTCGATTCGTCAGGAAGAGCTGCGCCAGCAGATCGGCGTCGTCCTGCAGGAGACGTTCCTGTTCAGCGGCACGATCTTCGACAATATCCGGTATTCCAAGCCAGACGCGACGTTCGAGGAAGTGATCCAGGCGGCGAGAGTGGCGAATGCCCACGACTTTATTATCCGCCTGCCAGACGGCTACGATACGAAGCTGGATGAGAACGGCAACAATTTGTCCGGCGGAGAACGGCAGCGGCTTGCGATCGCAAGGGCGGTGCTGAACAATCCGCGCATCCTGATCCTGGACGAAGCGACGGCCTCGCTCGATATCGATACGGAGACCGCGATTCAGGAAGCGCTGAAGCGGGTGACCCGGAATCGGACGACGATTGCGATCGCCCACCGGCTTTCCACCCTGCGTAATGCGGACCGGCTGCTCGTGCTCGAGAAAGGGAAAATCGCCGAGATCGGCACGCACCATGAGCTGATGGAAAACAAAAGCATTTACTACAAACTCGTAACGGCGCAAAGAAATATGGCGAAGCCGAAAGCGGGAGCCGAGGAACGAGCGGTGTAGGACGTTTGGTTGGTGTCGACCGACCGCCGTCTCTCGTCTCTCAGGCTGCAACGCAATGCCGCGCTACGGGACGCATGGGGAGCAACTCGCGGTGCGATAGATCGGTCCGGCGTACGGCTACTATCAAGTACAACACAAAATAGAAGCGGAAGAAATGAAGGGTTAGTCCCAAAAGTGTTCGTCTGACCGGGGGTCATCCCCATTTTCAAAACGGAAGGACCTCAAATTCCACTGTAACGTGGAGGCTGAGGTCCTTTTTCCTTGTGGAATCACCTGCAACGGCGGTATGAACTTTTACCTAACCTGATCTTCGATCTGCGCGGAACATGTTCCAGAATGGGGCATTCGTCCTGATCTGGGTCATTCGATAAAGAACTGACACTCGAAAACAAGCTTTTTTTATTTCCAGGGAAATAAATGATAGGCTATTAGTCGCATGATATCGTGTTCCGCACATAATTCGACGTTTTTCTGCAGGATAATAAAATAGTTGTTGCTTTTTTTCGACAAGCCTACTATACTGGCATTGAACATAATTACTTCACTGAACATATGTTCATTCGAATCAAACTATGGCAGGATGGAGGTGAGCGCGTGAGCGATATTGGAGAGGAGAGAACCCGGCTGCTCGTCAAGGTCAGCAACCTGTATTACAACGACGGGTTGAACCAGCAGGAAATCGCAGACCGGTTAGGCATATCGAGACCGCAAGTAAGCCGGATGTTAAGCATGGCGAGAGCCGCAGGCATCGTGCAGATCAAGATCAAGAACCCTTACTCGGAGGAGCAGCAGTACGAACGGGCGATCGCCGAGACGTTCGGCATTCACGATGTAAGCGTTTTGAACGTCCCGGATGCCGATCCGAGAACAATCGAGACCCAACTGGCCCGTGCGGGCAGCGCGCTGCTTGAATCGGCCTTGAAGGATCATGATATCGTTGGTGTAATGGCAGGACGAAGCATTGCCGCTATTGGAAATGAAATCGGTTTCGTTCAGCGCAAAGGACTGCAGTTCGTCCCGCTGGTCGGAGGCTGGGGCTCCGAAGGGGCGCCGTGGCATGCCAACTCCAACGCCCGTTCGCTTGCAGAGAAACTGAAGTCGAAATATCGGCTGCTTAACGCTCCGGCAGTCGTCGCTTCGAAGGAAGCGAGAGACGTGTTCGTCAGCGAACCGGAGATTGCCGACGTTTTCCGGATGGCCGGCAAAACGAATATTGCGCTGGTCGGGATCGGACAAGTTTCGGAGCAGGCGACGATCGTCCAATCCGGATACTTCAGCAAAAGCGACATCGAAAACGTACGCAGTCTGGGAGCGGTGGCGAGTTACTGCACTTCCTTCCTGGACGAAAACGGCAAGCTGGTGCCCTACGACCTCGAACAGCGGATGATCGGGATGACGGCAGGCGAACTTCGCAAGGTGCCTAATGTAATCGCGATTGCAAGCGGCGAGGAGAAAGTGCCGGCGATATGCGCGACGCTGCGCGGCCGCTGGATCGACGTATTGATCACCGATATGGAGACGGCCAAGCTGGTATTGAAGTGGCATAACGAGCATCCGGTTAAACTATGACGGACGGAGAACCCGTCCTAACATTTATTCGAGATCCGAAAAGGGGAGTTGTACGAATATGAAAAAAGTCCGTTTCGTAATGGCAGCCATAATATTGACGCTTATCCTCGGGGCTTGCTCCAAGGGAGGAAGCGAAACCGGCGGCGAAAGCGGTGCGAAGCCGGAAGGGAAACAGAAGACGGTAGCGATCCTGACACCGTACCTCTCTTCGGTAACGACGAATGAAATGGTTGAGAAGCTGAAAAAAGGCATGACGGAGAAAAACTGGAAGGCGAACGTTGTCGATACGAAAGGCGATATGGGCCAACTGGCGAGCCGGATGGAAGATTTGATTACTTCCAAGGTCGATGCGTTTGTTATCGTCAGCACCGATCCGAATCAACTCAAAGCCCAAATCAAAAAAGCGGCTGACGCTAAAATTCCAGTATTCGGAAGCGACTCCGGCTACATTGAAGGCATGACCATGAATGCAACGAGCGACAATAAAGCGATGGCTAAAGCAATTACCGAGCATTTGTTTGCACAGATGGGCAACAAAGGCAACCTGGTCGTGCTGACTCACCGTCCGCATCCGGGCGTTCTGGCAAGAACCCAGCTTCTGGACGAAATGCTGAAGCAAAACCCGAACATTAAAGTTATCACCGAGCAGCAGGTTCAAGTTCCGGGTCCGATCGAAAACGCGCGCAAGCAAATGGAAAGCTTGCTGCTGGCCAATAAAGACGAAGGCTCGATTACAGCCGTATGGACGGGCTGGGACGAAGCCGCAATCGGAGCCGCTCAGGCAATCGAAGCGGCGGGCCGCAAAAATATTATCGTAACCGGAATCGACGGAACGAGCCAGGCGATCGATATGATTCAGAAAGGTTCTCCGATCGTAGCGACGATCAAGCAAAACTTCTCGGGTATGGCGGATATCGTCGTTGAGCAGATCGGCAACGTATTTAGCGGCCAGCCGGTGAAGGACAAAGAAATGTATGCGCCCGCTTCGCTTATTACGAAAGGCAAATAAGTTAGGGGGAGATGCGCGTGGCCTTGCTTGAAGCAAGAGGGATCGATAAACGGTTTGGCGCGCATTACGCGCTGTCGGGCGTATCGCTGGCCATCGAGCCTGGCGAAGTGCACGCGCTCGTAGGCGAGAACGGTGCCGGCAAATCGACGTTTATCAAAATCGTAACAGGCGTATACAAGCCGGACGGCGGCGAGCTGTGGTGGCAAGGGAAGCAGGTAACCGTGCCTGACCCGAAAACCGCACGCGAGCTGGGCATCAATGTCATCCATCAGGACCGTCAGCTCGTTCCGGCTTTTACGGGACTTGAAAATTTATATTTGGGGCTTCCGTATCCGAAGCGGCCTTTCGGTCTCGGGGTACGGTGGGGAGAAATGCGCGAGAGGGCGAGCCAGACGGCCGCCCGGCTCGGCATCGAAGTGCCCCTCGACGTGCCGGCCAGCGATATGTCGCCTCCGGAGCGGACGATGCTCGAAATTTTGCGGGCGATGATGCTCGAATGCCGTTTGTTGATTCTGGACGAACCGACGGCGGCGCTGACCGACCGCGAGGCCGAGCTGCTGTTTTCGCTCATCGGCAGACTGCAGTCGCAAGGAACGGCAATCGTGTACGTCTCGCACCGGATGGATGAAATCTTCCGGTTGTCCGACCGGATTACGGTGCTGCGTAACGGCAAGCTCGCCGGAACGTTAACGAAGCAGGAAGCTACGCGGGACAAGCTGATCGCGCTGATGACGGATGGCAAGGCAAAGCCGGCCGGAGACGGCTCCGTACAGGCGGCTCCTCGCCGGGCATCGGCTGCAACGGCTGGGCCGGTTATTTTGCGGGCGGCCGGCATAGCTACGGCCGACGGCAGAGTGAAACGGGCCAGTCTGGAAGTGCGCGGCGGGGAAGTCGTCGGGCTGTTCGGTCTGGCGGGAGCGGGCCGTACGGAACTGTTGGAAGCGGTTTACGGCTTGCGCCCGCTGGCGGCTGGCGAGCTGGCGGTAGCCGGGGAGCGGGTACAGAAGCCGGCGCCTAAGAAATCGCTTAACCGCGGGATCGTCCTGATCCCGGAAGACCGTCGCGGTCATGCGCTTATTATGGGCATGACGATCCGCGAGAACATGACGCTGCCGGTGCTGAGCTCGTTTTCCGACGGAGTCCGAATCCGTGCCGGAGCGGAGCGGTCAAGCGTCTCACGCTGGATGACTTCGATGAACGTCAAGGCGGCCGGAGCGGAGCAGCCGGTGGGCGAGCTGAGCGGGGGCAATCAACAGAAGGTCGTGTTCGCCAAGGCGCTGATGAGCGAGCCAAAGCTGTTTCTGTGCGACGAGCCGACGCAGGCCGTCGACGTAATGACTCGCGAAGAGATTCATCGTCTGCTGCGCGATCAGGCCGATAACGGACGCGGCGTATTGTTCGTCTCGTCGGATTTGCAGGAAGTGCTGGAGATCGCCGACCGGATCGTCCTTATGCACGGCGGCGAGACGATCGCGGAGCTTCCGAACGACGGAGTCCGTCCCGAAGATGTGCTTAAGCTGATCTACAACCAAGAGAAAGGAAGTGAGTCCAAGCATGGATCAGTCTAATTCCAGCGGGCCCATTGCAGCGGCTGCCGCTAAGCGGAACGCCTTTTCGTTCGGCAAACTGATGCGCACGTACGGCACCGCGATTGCGGGGCTGCTGATCATTATCGTCTTCAGTGTGCTTAGTCCGGACTCGTTTGCTACTTGGGGCAATGCAGTTAATATAAGCAGGCAAATTTCGTTTCTTGTTATTATCGGAATCGGCGCCACCATCGTAATGTCGGTTGGTGAATTCGACCTTTCGGTAGGCGCGATGGCCAGCCTCGGCGGCGTTGTTGCCGCGAAAATGGCGGTTGCCGGCGTTCCGATCTGGGTCGCCCTGATAGCTCCGATGCTGATCGCCTTCGCGATCGGTTATATCAACGGATTTCTCGTTACCCGTTTCCGCGTCCTATCCTTTGTTACTACGCTTGCGATGGGTACGATACTCGGCGGGTTTACGTTCTGGCTTACCGGAGGGGCAACCGTGTTCGAGAACATTCCGGAATCGTTCGGCACCGTCGGCCAGTCGGAGTGGCTCGGACTGCCACTGTTGTCGCTTATCATGCTGCTGATCAGTATTTTGTTCTGGCATGTGATGAATAACAGCGCGTTCGGCCGCAGGCTGTATGCGATCGGCGGCAACGAAGCGGCATCGCGGATTGCCGGGGTAGGCGTTGCCCGCAACAAAAACATCGCGTTTGCGCTGTGCGCGATGCTGGCCGCCCTAACGGGCGTGCTGATGGCTTCGCGTCTCGGCTCGGCTCATCCTACCGGGGGCGCCGGATTGTTTTTGCCCGCTTATGCGGCGGCATTTTTAGGAATGACGGCTTTTAAGGAAGGCGTTCCGAACATATGGGGAACGTTTATCGGAGCTGCGATCATAGGGATTTTGGCGAACGGTCTTACGATACTCGAGGTGCCGACGTTCATGCAGGACGTCATCACGGGATGTATCGTCATCGCTGCGGTGATCGTCCAGCGGTTAGGGCGTGGCGGACGTTGAATCGTTCAGGAGCGGCGTTTATCAACCAGAATAACACCGACGCGTGGCGGAAAGCTTCGTCCGCTGGCGAAGCGTTGCTCATCGGCTATGTGGTCGCCGGAGACCCGGATCTGGATCGTTCCCTCGAGATCGCGGAAGGAATTGTTGCCGCGGGCGTCGATATCCTGGAGATCGGGGTGCCGAGCTCGATGCCGAAGCTGGACGGGGAGATTATCCGCCGCGGGCACCGGCGGGCGCTCGGCAATCCGGATTCGGACGGCGGGATGCTGCCGGAATCGTATTGGACGGAGCTGCGGGAGCGGGTCAGCGCGCCGATCTGGGCGATGGGCTACCGGTCGGAGCTGGTCGGAGCCGGTCTTCACCGGATGCTGGCCGAGCGGCGTCTGATCGACGCGCTGGTGCTCCCTGACTGCAGTCTGGCCGAGCAGCGTGAAGTGAGCGCCGAGCTGGAGTCGCTGGGGAGCGGCATCGATGTGATTCGTTTCGCCCATTCGGGCATGAGCGAGGAGCAGCTGGCGGACGCGACGGACGGAGCGACGGTTGTTTATGCGCAGACGTACCGGGGCTCGACCGGCAATCCGCTGGCGGAGCTCGGCAATCTGAACACGCTGTACGGCAAAGTCCGCCGTCATACGGATGCGCTCATTGTCGCGGGCTTCGGTCTCCGTTCCGTCCAGAAAGTCCGCGAAGCGGTCGAGAGCGGCTTCGACGGTGCCGTCGTAGGAACGGCTCTTGTGGCCAGATGCGAGCAGGGCGAGCTCGATTATTTGTATCGTCTTATCGCCGACATGAAGATGGAGACGAAGCGAAAGGCTGGGATGTAGCGATGCACCTGAACGAATATATCGCTTCCTTCGATATCGGAACGACCGGCTGCAAAGGAACGCTGGTCGGGCGGGACGGCCGGCTCGATTACGAAGCCGAAGTTCCGGTGGAGACGTTGTTCGGCAAAGGCGATCCGGCTGCCCGCGACCAGCGGACGGTCGAGCAGCATCCGGAGCAATGGCTGGAGGCGGTCGCTTCGATCGCCCGAAGCTGGTGGGCCGCGGGCGTCCGCCCCGAACAGGTCAAAATCATCGCCATGAGCGGGCAGATGCAGGATGTCATCCCGGTGGGCGCGGACGGATTACCCGTCCGGCCCGCTATCTTGTATTCAGATGCGCGCGCGGCCGAGCAGGCGGAGCGGATCGCTTGCGAGCTCGGAGAAGAAACGATCCGCGAAGTAACCGGCAACCATATGGACGGTTCGATACCGCTGGCGAAGCTGCTCTGGATGAAGGAGCGGGAGCCCGATCTTATGGCCGCTTCCGACCGGATTTTGTTCAGCTCCAAAGATTATGTGATCCGCCGGCTCACCGGCCGCAACGTCACCGATCCGACCTCGGCGGCGACGGCGGGCTTGATGGAACTGTCAGGCCGGGCGTGGCGAAGCGACTGGCTGGAGCGGCTCGGGCTGGACCCGGTCAAGCTGCCTGACCTGCTGGCGACGGACGACATCGCCGGCGAAGTGCATGCGGAAGCGGCTGCGCTGACCGGGTTCGCTGCCGGGACGCCGGTGCTGTGCGGCATCGGGGATGCGGGCGCATCCACGCTCGGTGCCGGAGTGGCGGAGCGCGGCGATATGTACGTCTACCTCGGGACGACCGGATGGGTTGCCGCTTCGGTGGAGCGGCCCGGCCATCATGCGGACGGGCTGTTTCATCTGGCGCACGCCGAACGCGGACTGCTGATCGCGATAGCGCCGCTGATGAATGCGGGCAACGCCCACAAATGGGCGGTGTCCGTATTCGGGGGCGGTACTGAGGGACAGGACGCGTACGCCGCCTTCGAGAGGGAGGCGGCTTCGTTCGACCGGGCGGCGGGCGAGGTATTGTTCCTGCCGTATCTGAACGGGGAGCGGTGTCCCGTGCAGGATGCGTCGGCCAGCGGCAGCTTCGTCGGACTGCGGACGACGACGACGCGGGCGGAGATGGGCTGCGCCGTGCTCGAAGGAGTCGCTTTGGCGATGCGGCAGGTGATGGAGATTTTGTCTGGCGGCCGTCTGCCGGAGCGGCTTACCTTAATCGGCGGCGGCAGCCGCAGCGATACGTGGTGCCGTATCTTCGCGGATGTATGCGGCGCCGAAGTAACCGTTCCGGGCGACGCGCAATATTTGCCCGCGCTCGGCTGCACCTCCGCCGGGTTTGTACGGCTCGGCTGGGCGGACAGCTATGCGGATTTCACGAGACGTGTGCTGCATACGCGGCCGAACGTGACGTATACCCCGGACGAAGCGAACGCGGCGGCATACGAACGCAAATACGCCAAATACGTCAAGCTGTATCCGGCGCTTGCCGAGTTGTTTTAAGCGCCGGTGTCTGCTGGATCGGCGTTTTGCACACCGCCTCCGGGACTATGCAGTTGTGTGCATCCGAGCATGGGAACGGCACAACCTAAAATTATAGTTGACCGTTAAAGCCCTGCCGGCATCTCTCGATGCTGTCAGGGCTTTTGGGCCGTTAGGGCAGCAGTAAGCTAGCGCCCGCAGCGCGTATAAGAGCGGTTTGAGAGACTGTCGGTTCAATGTGGACAACCAAGTGGAAAGGGAAAAGATGTCCTTCTGGCGAGTTTTGTCTGGAATCCCCTACCTTACAATCCTTATTCAATCAAGGGATTCCGGACAACCTGTTTGAGCAGAAGAAGGTAACTTTTCACTTGGAACGGCCTGCTATCACTTCTACACATTGAATCGACAGCCGCTAGTTGACCGTTAAAGCCCTGCAGGCATCTCCTGATGCTGTCAGGGCTTTTGTGCAGTTAGGGCGACAGCAAGCTAGCACCCGCACAACGTATAAGAGCGATATGTACCTGCTATTTGGACAAGCGTGCGCTTTGACGCAACAATAAGAGCCGTTTACAGCTCGTACTTTGCGCGGCTAGTCGTATTTTCAACCGTTTCAGTGGAAATAAGAGTTGCAAACCGCTCTTAATCCGCAATAACAGACCGTTTCGCGCTGACAATTGACCCGCCAGGATGAATCGGAGCAGTCTTTGACGGTCCTCACCCTTCCCAGCTATTAATCTTCCACCCAAGTAATTTACCATTATATTTGGAAAATAATTGATTTCGAGGTGCAATCTTGATACTCTAAACCTATTCATCTACGAAAACGGAAACATAGATCTGATCCGAAAGGGAAGAAAGGTGGAGGGAAAGGAATTGAAAAGACGACTGGTTAGCGGAATCGCCTCATGGTCCGCAGCGGCGCTCCTGATGGCCGGATGCAACATGGGGGGCGGCGGTGATGCCGAGCCGAAGCTGAAAGCTCTCGGCAAAGACGAGAAGGCGACCATCAAGGTGATGAGCACTTGGGACGAAAGAATGTTCAATCAACAATACGGACTATTATTTTATGCGAAACATCCGAATATCGAAATCCAGGTAGCGTCTACCCAAGGGGCAATTACGTATGGACCGGACACAGATGTTAACGCCGAGTTCGAGAAATTTATCGAGGAACATAACCCGGACGTACTGATGCTGACTCCCGATCTGTATGAGCGTATGGTGGAGAAGGGAAAGCTGTATGAACTCGAATCGGTCATCAAGCAGGACAAATTCGACCTGGCCGGCATCATGCCGGGGGTGCTGGACACGATCAAGACTTACAGCGGCGGCAAGCTGTACGGGTTAGCCCCTAACTTCAACTCGCAGGCGCTGTTTTACAACAAAACGCTGTTCGAGCGTCACGGCGTACCGCTTCCCAAAGACGAGATGAGCTGGGAGGAGCTGCTTGAGCTTGCCAGACGTTTCCCGACGACGGGAGACGATTCCAGCCGGGTATACGGCTTCAGTCTGGGCAATCTGGACAGTGTATTCCGTTTCGCGATGATGATCGGTTCGACCAAGGGACTCAGCTTCGCCGATCCGGACACGCTTACGATGACGATGAATACCGACGGCTGGAAGAAGGCGGCGCAGCTTGCGCTGGACAGCTACAAATCGAACGCGATTTACCGGCCGAATCCGAACCAGCAATTCCGCGGCGGTTCCATGGAGGAATATTACAAGCAGGAGCCGTTTATCGGCGGGAAGGTCGCGATGATGCTCAGCGGGACCTATTATATGGAAAGCTTGAAGCAGGCCAAGACCGCACTTAAGGACGATGCGCCGCAATGGGACCTTGTAACGATTCCGGTAGATCCAAACAACCCGGAAGGAAGCCCGTCTTCCTTTAACATCGGCCAGATTTTTGCAATAAATTCGCAGTCCCCCAACCTGAGGGCCGCATGGGAATTCGTGAAATACATCAACGATGCCGAGTATGCCCGAGTGATGTCCAAATCGTCGTCGATGACAGGGTCCGTCACAACTCGAAGCGAATTTTTTCAAGACCCGGAAGGACGCAACGTCGAAGCTTTTTATAAAATCAAGGGCAATTCGGCCGCTTATAACAGATCGATGGCCAAACTTCCGCAAACGTTCATGAGCCAGCTGTATCCGCACGCCGAGTTGGAGTTTAAGGAAGTGATGGAAGGCAAGAAATCGGTCGACGATGCCATCCAGGCGATTCAGGAGAGAGGACAGACGGAGCTTACGAAGGCGAAGCAGGCGAAGGATCTGCCTAAGTAAAAGGGGCCAGGGTTCAGAGTTCAGGGTTCAGAATGAGCGTGCATAGAACAGTGAAAATATGGAAATAATAAAGAACGGACGTCAGGCGATACGGCAATCCGATCAAGCGGGAGCTGGGAAGGGAGCTGCGTAATCCGCGCAACGGCCCCGGAACCTGTCACGCACCACCATGCGACTCTAAAGCTTTGCCCTGCCTAACCCGCTCTTGGGTCCGGACTCTTCCGGAGACTTGCAGCAGAGGCTTAAGCGAAATGGGGATTCGATGGGTCAGCGTGGCGGTTTTCAGCCCCCCGGCTTGTATCAGCCGCAAAACATCCGCGTCCGGGAGGTGCGAAGCGACTATCGCCAGCAAAACGGAAGATTACATCAAGTATTTGACGGAGCGGGTCGTCGCTTACATGGATACGCCGCCTGAAGTGCGGAAGGAACAGCGAATTTTGCATAAAAGCACGAGGATGCCGTGGCACGTCCGTTGGTTCGGCATGATTCCTCTTTCGATAGCCATATGGTGGAAACGCCGTCGCGAACGCAAGGCGCAGCGGCAGAAGACGACCCCGCACGATTCGTAGCAGGCTTGGAAGGCTTCGGATGGTTAAACGGCTAAACGGCTAAACGGCTAAACGGCTAAACGGCTTAACGCTCAAACGACCATCGGCCGCGCCAGTCTGGCGGCAGCTTTCACAAAGAACAACCCGGCAGACGGCGGCAATATCCGACCCTATACGGCGGCAGATTTGGACTTCTCCCTAAGTCCGGTCTGCCGCTGTTTTTATTTCGGCAGTAGCCCGAATCGTGTTTCCGCGAGAACATAAAAAGAACACCCCGATCCGTAACGGATAGTAAATGGGGTGTTTGATATGGGAAGAGGAGGAGAAATACCGAAAGTTAGGTTGCATCCGCGCCCGGCCGCTGATGAAACGTGCCGTTAGCGATCAGGGCGTCGAACGGGACATAACGGCCGCCTTCCTGCTCGAGCCGGATATAAGCGGAGCCGGAAGCCCATTCCTGGAACCCGGTAACGGCGAACGGAGCGAGCACGGTCCGGCCGTACAGGTTAGCCGAGAAGGTGACGGGCGGATATCCGTCCGTCAGGGAGCCTAGCAGCGGCTGTGCCGATTGCAGTTGAAGAGGCGGTTCCGTCAGCCAGTGGGTGTTATCAAAAGGATCGAACGTTGGGAGCCGGATGGAACGGGATGAGAATCCGGTTGTTTGGCCGATGGCCGTTTCGGCTCCGTACGGAGTAAGCGAAGTAAAGCTTTGTTCGGTTAGCGGCAGCTGTTCGCCGGTTTTCGCATCGATATACATCCATCCGTCCCCGTTAGCGACTTTCCACACTGCATGCAGCGGGCTGTAGTAGATTCGCTCCGGGAGAGACGAAGATTGGTGCCAGGCGGTCATATCCATAGCAGAATCGATAAGTTCAAGCTGCACCATGGAGCGGTACAGCGTTCGCATACTGAAAAGGGGGTTCTCGCCGGCCCCGTATTCGGTCAGCTTCAGTTCGCCGCTCTCGGCAGCGCTGACGATCAGATAACCGACTTCGGTTCCGTCTTTCTCGATCAGCACGAGCCAGCCGTGCATGCCGGCTCCGAGCGGATGCCGGGTCCAGCGGGCAGATTGCCAGCTCTTGAATTCGTCCTGAGCGGACAAAGTGCGAATCCATTGTTCGATCTGAGGATCGAGCTGCGCCGCAAGGTCCGTATCCCCGCTTGTGATCCCGGGCGGAGAAGCGGTTTCGGACTGTGCCTGAACCGGTACGTCTGCCGGGACTTGGGAGGGAGCCTGCGAATGCGTTTCCAATTGCTGCAACGCCGCGCTTTCGAAAGCGCCGCCGAGCAGCATGGCCGCAGCCAGAGTAAGCGCCGCCGCTCCGAGTTTCCACCGGTAGTACATCGTCATCACCTGCCGTATTGGGATTTAGGGGACAAACGGTTTAGGCGAGGGCGGTGTATCGTATTTCTATGTCCCCATTGTAACGAATATGACTAAAAAATGTTGTTGCTTCCTGTCAGCCCCGCCGATTTTTTACGGTTGTTTTTTTGAGAAGTTTTAGCGGGATTCGTCAGTTCGTGCCATTTCCCTACCGCGCGAGATGGAATAATCCGCCGCTGACGACCGACACGGCGATCCGGGGGCGATACTGCCAGTCAATTTCTTCCCGGCGGCGCTTCCACTGCTCCTCCGCTTGCATTCGCGGCTCCTCCTCAAGGCCTTTCAGGGCGTCCTCGTAATACCGGTCGACCCGGGCGAATTCATCGCTCAGCCTGTCGTTCGCATCAGCTGCCCAGCCGTGATCGTACCGTTTCAGCATCTTCTCCAGATGAAGCTCCACGATCGTTCTCGCCCGGGCGACCGTAATTACGGGACGGGCGATGTATACGTTTGGAGGGAGACGGGGAGTCAGCTTGCGGCCGGCGACCTTCTCATAGAAATGATCCGTCAGTTCTCCCGTGGCCAGATCGACGCCGAAGGAGTGAAGCTCGTCTCGCTTCATATCGCAAGCCAGCTCGACCTTCACATTGATGTTCAGATACGAAGCATAACCGGAGGAGCCCGCTCCTCCCCGCAGGGCGGCCCCCGGGTCCTCGAACAGCTGAACGGTCTGGCCGCACGTTTTGACCACGTCGAACAGCTGCATCAATCTCCGGCTGCCGTATGTCACTTCATCTCTCGGGATACGGCCCGGCCCGAACGTTCCGGGGGAAGGGGTGACTCCGAAATAGCGGCCGAGAATCGAGTCCGCGCCCGCTTGACCGGCGAGCGGCTGCCCCGAAGGGCCGAGCACGACGGGGCCGGTTTGCGGCGCAGCCCCTGCTTTGGCGTCCGAGGCGTCCTGCCGGGCTTTCGCCGCTTCGGTCTCGGCCTGAAGTTTCTCCGGATCGAAGACGAACGTGAACGTCATCGTCTCGGGCGGCGCTCCGGTACGTTCGACAAACCCCCAGTAATAGGGGCGGTTGGTCAGCTTTTTGTCCGCTTCGGGAGACAGCTTGACCGTGACGTAGGCCGGATGCTTCTCGATAATGTGACAGCCGGTCGCCTCCAAATACCGGAGCGTAAATTTCTGAATCTGCTTGGTGTTCAATGGCTTGCCTCCGCTTCGGGTGTAACCGTCTGGCCGACCGCGTTCAGGATGGCGCGGATGGGCGCGCGTTCCCCGCGTTCTTGCTCCACTTCGTCCCGGACGGTACGGAACGAGCTGCCCATCTGGTCGAGCTGGCGCCGTATCTCGTCTTCCGTTTTCGCTTCCGCCCACATTTTAAATAAACTCGACTCGAGCGACGTCTTCTTCTCGAATCGTTCGAGAATGGTGTCCAGGCCGCCGATCACCAGCTCGAACATATTGATTTTCTCATGCAGCAACGAGAGGATATGCTCTTCGATCGTACCGATTGTCGACAGATTGAAAATATTTACGTTTTCCTTCTGCCCCAGCCGGTGAACGCGGCCGATCCGCTGTTCGACCCGCATCGGGTTCCATGGCAGATCGAAATTGACGATGTTGTGGCAAAATTGCAGGTTGATCCCTTCGCCGCCGGCTTCCGTCGCCACCATCACTTGAGCGCGGTTGCGGAACAGATCCATCATCCAGTCTTTTTTGCCCCGGTTCATCCCGCCCCGGTAAGGGACGGCTGTAATGTTCCGTTCCTTCAAGTAATTCATCAAATATTCCTGGGAGGCGCGGTATTCGGTAAAAATAATCGCCTTGTCGCCGATGTCCTGAATGAGCTCCAACGTTTTTTCGGCTTTCGTATTCGCCTGGATGCTCTTGATCAGCTCGACCAGCTCCCATATTTTCGGGCGGAGCGGAGAATCTTCCGCCGTTTTCTTGAACAGGTTGACGAGGGTGAGAAATACGGCGTCCCGGCTGCTGCACACTTCCCGCTGCAGGGTGACGAGCGACAGCATGCTGCCGATATCGCCCTGCGCATCCGAATAGCGGCCGCGCACGAAGTCGCAAACTCCGTCGTACAGCGCCTGCTCCTCGGGGGACAGCCGGAGCGGGATGTTTTTGACGATCCTCTTCGTAAATTCGATGTCGCCGTCGCCCCTCCGGTTGCGGATCATCACCTTGGACAGCTCCTCCTGGAGCTTGTCCTCATTTTTCGGCATCCGCTTGTCGACGACGAAGTTGGCGGCGAATTGCCCTTGTCCGCCGAGCTGGCCAGGCTTCAGCAGCGTAATGAGGTTGTATAGCTCGCCGAGATCGTTCTGCACCGGGGTTGCGGTCAGCAGCAGACAATACTTTTTACGCAGTTCGATAACGAATTTATAGTTCGACGTTTTTTTGTTTTTCAGCTTGTGCGCTTCGTCGACGATCAGCATATCGTATTCCTGATTCAGCACGATGTCCCGGTGCGGATCGCGCTTTGCCGTATCCATGGAGGCAACGACGACGTCGTACTGTGTCCACATGTACTCTTTTTTCTGGGCGACGGCCGAGATGCCGAACTTCTGGTTCAGCTCGCGCACCCATTGCAGCACGAGCGAAGCCGGGACGAGAATGAGCACCTTGCGCACGAGCCCGCGGATCAAATATTCTTTAATGATCAGTCCGGCTTCGATCGTCTTGCCGAGCCCGACCTCGTCAGCGAGAATGGCGCGGCCTCTCATCTCGTACAGCACTTTTTTGGCGGTGTCGATCTGGTGAGTCAGCGGCTTCAGCTGCGGGATATGGGCCAGACACTGGAGGTCGTCGAAGCTGGAAATCAGACCGGACTGTTCGGCCTCGTAGGCGAGCTGAAACATCGTCCAGTCGTCCCACGGACCGTTTTTGCGCATCCTCGCTTCCAGATCGTCATACCAGGAACGGTCGAAATGAATATTCAAATGTTCGTTCAGACTGCGGATATGCTCCGTTGATGGCGTATTCATTCGGGTGTCCTCCTTGCTCTGCCGGCCTGTGCCGGATATCAATCTCCGGTTCCCGATCGGGAGCGGGACTTCCCAGGGAATATAGGCTAGTATTAACCAATTTGGGAGGAAACATAACGCAGACGGTGAATTGGCCGGTAGCGAAGCGCGCAGGGATGCGGATCGGCGGCAAGCCGCAAATGCCGGGTTCGTGAACGGCCGCAAGTTCGAAAATAGGTGGCGTTTGGAAACCTAGGAGGCGTGCATGTATCGTTTATTCGGAATATGCCCGAATTTCGGAAAATATCCCCTTCCCCGATCGGCTCGAATCATGTAGAATGATGTAGGTATGAAACAATCGGATATGGCGGATGAAGGTTCAAGGAGAGATTGCCGGGCGCATGCGCCGTCAGGTTCGGACACCCGTCCGGAACCGGCGGGCGGCGGGACGGCGGCGCCGAAGGAGTAAGCCGCGCATGCGGTGAATCTCTCAGGCAAAAGGACTTGACCCGGACGCAACTCTGGAGAGTGTTCGTTCTGTAAGCCTCATGGATAGCAAAGAGTGCTTGGCGACGGAAGCGGACCACCCAAGGGGTAACTTTGCGGCAGCAGGATGGAAGCAGTAGGCCGCATGGGGAACTCTCAGGTACAAGGACAGGGCAAAAGGACGCAGGCTACCTGAAAGCGGTAAGCGTGCTTCGTTTTGCTTTGTCCTTTTTGCGTTGCTTCGACTGAAAGTCGCCGCGAAGTGGAAACCTAGCCAAAACCTTGCCTAGGAGCGGCTGGTCCAGCGGACTGGCGAAGCCGGCGGGCAGCACCCGGGAAACACGCCTACGGCGGTCCGGGGCGGAAACACGATAATGTCGATTGAGGTGAGCGTATGACGACTTTAAAGCAAACCCCGTTATACCCGATTTATACGAAACACGGCGCCAAAACGATCGATTTCGGCGGATGGGACTTGCCGGTGCAATTCGGCGGCATCCAAACCGAGCATGAAGCGGTGCGGCAGCGGGCCGGCTTGTTCGATGTGTCGCACATGGGCGAGTTTTGGGTAACCGGTTCGGACGCCGAAGCGTTTTTGCAGAAGATGACGACGAACGACGTGTCCAAGATGGAGACGAATCAGGCGCTGTACAGCTTGCTGTGCTACCCGAATGGCGGCGTCGTTGACGACTTGATCATTTACAAGCTGGCCGGAGACCGGTTTATGCTTGTCGTGAACGCCTCGAACATCGACAAAGATTTTGCTTGGCTCAGCGAGCATCTGGAAGGGAACGTCAAGCTGGAAAACGTATCGGACGACACGTCGCTCCTTGCCCTGCAAGGTCCACGGTCATCTTCGATTTTATCCAAGCTGACGGACAGTCCCGTGGCGGAGCTCAAAAGCTTCCGTTTTCTGCCGGACGTGAACGTCGGCGGCATCCATGCACTCGTATCCCGTACGGGATATACGGGCGAGGACGGTTTCGAGCTGTATGTCAGCGCCCGCGACGTGATCCGTCTGTGGGAGCAACTGCTGGAAGCCGGGCAGGAGGAAGGGCTCGAGCCGATCGGTCTCGGCGCCCGCGACACGCTGCGGTTTGAAGCGCGTCTGCCGCTATACGGCCAGGAGCTGTCCGCGGACATTAGCCCGCTTGAGGCGGGACTCGGCTTTTTCGTGAAGCTGGACAAAGGCGATTTTATCGGGAGAGAAGCGCTCGCCGCCCAGAAAGAACAAGGCCTGCCGCGCAAATCGGTCGGGATCGAGATGATCGACCGGGGCATTCCGCGGTCGCATTATCCGGTATACTCGGCAGACGGCCGGCAGATCGGCGAAGTGACGACCGGCACCCAGTCTCCGACCTTCAAACGCAACGTCGGACTTGCGCTGATCGAGACGGCGCATGCGGCGATTGACACCGAGCTATTCGTCGAGATTCGCGGCAAAAAGCTGAAGGCGAAAGTGGTGCCGACTCCGTTCTACAAACGGCCGAAACAATAAGGATACAATGAAACGCGCCGCCTGAGCGGACGCGATTCCTTCATTAAATATCATTTCGAAACGGATCAGGCTGCCGGTTCCGAGAGCCGGCCCTGACCAATTCGCTATAAAGGAGCTATCATCCATGAAACATCGATACTTACCGATGACCGAGCAGGACCGCACGGACATGCTGGCGGCTGTCGGCGTCGCAAGCGTCGACGAGTTGTTTGCCGATATCCCGGCCAGCGTGCGCTTCCAAGGAACGCTTAATATTTCCGAGCAATTGAACGAACAGGCAATGCTTCGCCATATGCGCCAATTGTCCGGCAAAAACGCCGATTTCGACCGTTATGCAAGCTTTTTGGGAGCCGGTATGTACGACCATCATCTGCCGGTAGTCGTCAATCACGTCATCTCCCGTTCCGAGTTTTATACGGCGTACACCCCGTATCAGCCGGAAATTTCGCAAGGGGAATTGCAGGCGATCTTCGAATTTCAATCGTATATATGCGAGCTGACCGGCATGAAGGTCGCGAACGCTTCCATGTATGACGGCGCCACGGCGCTGGCGGAAGCAGGAGCTTTGGCTCACGGCGCGACGAAGCGCCGCAAGATCTTGGTCTCCCGCGCGGTTCATCCGGAAGCCCGCAATATTTTGAACACGACCGCACGGGGCCTGAATCTCGAAGTCGTAGAAGTGGGCTTCAAGGACGGATTAACGGACATGGAACAGCTCGCCTCTTCCATCGACAGCGATACGGCAGCCGTTATCGTGCAGTCGCCGAACTTCTTCGGCTGCATTGAAGATATCGCCGCGATCGAGCCGATCATTCATGGCGCGGGCGGCCTGCTCGTCGTCAGCAGCAACCCGTTGACGCTCGGCTTGCTCGAGGCTCCGGGACGTCTCGGCGCGGACATCGTCGTCGGCGACACGCAGCCGTTCGGCATTCCGGCTTCGTTCGGCGGCCCGTCCTGCGGATACTTTGCGGTAGCGGAAGCGTGGATGCGGCGGATGCCGGGCCGGATCGTCGGCCAGACGGTCGACCGCGACGGCAAGCGTGGCTTCGTGCTGACGCTGCAGGCTCGCGAGCAGCATATCCGCCGCGAGAAGGCGACGTCTAACATTTGCTCCAACCAGGCGCTTCTCGCTTTGTGCGCTTCCGTTTATTTGTCGACGATGGGCAAGCAGGGGATTGTCGACGTGGCCCAATTGAACGTGCAAAAAGCGCATTACGCTGCAAATGAAATCGGCTCCCGCCAAGGAATCGGATTGGCGTTCGCCTCGCCCTTCTTTAACGAATTTGTCGTAAACCTGGGCGAGCAGGCCGACCTGACGGCGATTAACTCGAAGCTGCTGGAGCACGGCATGATCGGCGGCTACGATCTCGGCCGCGACTATCCCGAGCTGAAGGGCCACATGCTGATCGCCGTAACGGAACAGCGTACGAAAGAAGAAATCGGACAGTTTGCCGACAGATTGGAGGAGCTGGTATGACAACGACTAGCCAAACGGAAACGACAACACCGGTGAGCGCAGAGCAAAGCGCAAACGCCCAGCCGGTCAAACACGACAAGGCGCTTATTTTCGAACTCAGCAAACCGGGTCGGGTCGGCTATTCGCTGCCGGATTGCGACGTGCCGGAGACGCCGCTGGAGCAGTTGATCCCGCAAAAGCATCTTCGCACGAAGCAGGCCGAGCTGCCGGAAGTGTACGAGGTCGACGTGATCCGTCACTACACCGCGTTGTCCCGCCGGAACTTCGGCATCGACAACGGCTTCTACCCGCTCGGTTCCTGTACGATGAAATATAATCCGAAAATTAACGAGGACGTAGCGCGGTTCCCAGGAATCGCGAAAATCCATCCGTACCAGCCGGAGGAATCGGTGCAGGGCGCTCTCGAGCTGCTCTATACGCTGCAAAACGATCTGGCGGAAATTACCGGCATGGATAAAGTGACGCTGCAGCCGGCCGCCGGCGCGCACGGCGAATGGACCGGCCTGATGATGATCCGCGCTTACCACGAAAGCCGCGGAGAGAAACGGTCCAAGGTCATCGTACCGGACTCCTCGCACGGCACGAACCCGGCCAGCGCTACGGTCGCCGGATTCGAGACGGTTACGATCAAGTCCGACGACCGGGGGCTGGTCGATCTGGATGCGCTCCGCGCAGCGGTAGGAACGGATACGGCGGCGCTTATGCTGACGAATCCGAACACGCTCGGCTTGTTCGAGGAGCAGATCGTCGAGATCGCACGCATCGTTCACGAAGCGGGCGGGCTGTTGTATTACGACGGCGCCAATTCCAACGCGATTCTCGGGATCGCGCGTCCGGGCGACATGGGCTTTGACGTCGTTCACCTGAATTTGCACAAAACGATGAGTACGCCTCACGGCGGCGGCGGTCCCGGCGCAGGTCCGGTCGGCGTGAAGCAGAAGCTGATCCCGTTCCTGCCGGCGCCGAACGTAGCGCGCAGAGCGGACGGCACGTACTTCCTCGAAGCGGGAGATCCATTGTCGATCGGCCGGGTCAAAGCGTTTTACGGCAACTTCGGCATCCTCGTCCGCGCGTATACGTACATTCGCACACTGGGCGGCGAAGGGCTGCGTCAAGTGTCCGAAAATGCGGTGCTAAACGCCAACTATATGATGAAGCGGCTCGCGCCTTATTATGACGTGCCGTTCGACAGAGCATGCAAGCACGAGTTCGTCATGTCCGGCAAACGCCAGAAAAAGCTCGGTGTCCGTACGCTCGATATCGCCAAGCGGCTGCTCGACTTCGGCTATCATCCGCCGACCATCTACTTCCCGCTTAACGTCGAAGAGTGCATCATGATCGAGCCGACGGAAACGGAAAGCAAAGAAACGCTCGACGGGTTCATCGATACGATGATTCAGATTGCCAAGGAAGCCGAGGAAACGCCGGATCTTGTCGTGAATGCGCCATATACGACCGTTGTGAAACGTCTGGACGAAACGCAGGCGGCACGCAAGCCGGTCCTGAACTGCACGTGCGGATAAGAGCTTGATAGCGTTTGAAGGGAATTCCGTTTTGTATTTCCTTTCGAAATGGAGTACGATAAAATCGAACAGCTAGTCATATACAGGGAGTCTCCGCCTCTATGAGCTGCGGGGCTCCTTTTGTTGGTTCGATTGTTGCGATCAAGGTGGAGCAGGGGGAATGACGATGACAGACAACGTATGGAGATTGATCCGGTCCGGACTAAGATCGCCGGCTGATAATATGGCGATTGACGAGGCGATGCTGATCGCGCACAGCGAAGGGAAGGCGCCTCCGACAGTGCGGTTTTACGGCTGGAACCCGGCGACGCTGTCGATCGGATATTTTCAAAAGGCGGAGGACGAGATCGATCTGGCGGAGGTGCAGCGGCAAGGGATCGGTTTCGTCCGGAGACCGACGGGGGGACGCGCCGTCCTGCACGACCGCGAGCTGACGTACAGCATGATTGTCTCCGAGGAATACCCGGACATGCCGACTACGGTTAACGAAGCGTACCGCGTGCTTAGCGAAGGGCTGGTGCAAGGCTTCCGGAGACTGGATCTGCGGGCGGAGATGGTGAACCTCGGCATGCCGGAGGAAAAGGCGAAATATACGTCAACCGCCGGTTCGGCCGCCTGCTTCGATTCGCCTTCCTGGTACGAGCTCGTCGTCGAAGGCCGGAAAATCGCCGGGAGCGCGCAAACGCGATCCAGAGGCGTTATTTTGCAGCACGGCTCGATCCTGCTCGAGATGGACGTGGATCAGCTGTTCTCGCTGCTTCGTTTCTCCAGCGACCGGATCAAGGAACGGCTGAAGACGTCGTTCCATACGAAAGCGGTGGCGATCGGCGACATCTGTCGCGGGATGGGGAGGCAGCCCGTTACGTATGAGGAAGCGGAAGCCGCCTTCCGCGAAGGGATCGCCGAAGGACTCGGCATCCGTCTGGAGGAGGGCGAGCTGACGGAGTACGAGCGGGAGCTGGCTGCGCAGCTTAGCGCCGAGAAATACGGCAGCGACGAGTGGAACCTGCGCCGCTGAGCCGGTTGTCCGGCAGGGCTCGGATGAGTAGGTACGCGCCAAGCCTTATACGGATTTCCTTTAGCGGAAGAATAGCTTCCGCTATTCGTTCGGAAATGCCGTAATAGCGGGGAAAGCGGAAGAAATCATTCCGCTATTTCGAAGAAAAACGCATAAAGCGGCGTCATATGCACAAATAGCGGAAGCGATGCTTCCGCTATTGCCCGTTGGAACGTCCGCTGTCCGCGATAACGGAACTAAAACTTCCGCTAAGACCGCATCGACGACGTGTTCCGAAGTTACTAGCCGGACAGACTGCATTGCGATGTGCAGGCAGGCAGAAACAATAAACTGCAACCGCCGTTCGTGCATGCGCCTATCATAAAAAGAATGAATGGACCTGCGGTTGCCGTCTATTGAGCGCCCGGCTGGACCAGCCAAGCCTTCGCGCTGCGGGGGGCTAGCGGCACGACGCCGCCGGAAGGAAGCGCTTCTTCCCGGCCGCTCCATATTTCCACGCCCGTACCTGAGCGTGGGAACACCGTTTCCGGGACAGACTGCGCCAGATAATCGTCGCTCAGGTTGAACAGGGCGATCAGCTTGCAACCGCCGCTATCTGCGACCACGATCGGCAAGTCGTCTCCGTCCGGACGGAACAGGTTGAGCGGTTGGCCACGGCTGACGGGGACGTCCAGTATACGGCGAAGCAGCGCCGTTCCTTCGGCATTGAGTTTATCGAGCGCGTCGCCCAGCACCAGATCGCCTCCGGTCACCAGGCAGGCGAGCAGCAGCGTTTTCGCCTCTTCCAGATTCATCTCGCGGCCGGTGCCCCAATTGCCCCCGGCTTTCCACGGCTGTAGCTTCTGCCTGCGGTTCAGCAGCGTGTCGTCGGTCGTATCGCCGCAGCGGACGATCGCGAAGTCGGGGTCCGTATTGCCAAGCGTTCCCTGCATCCACCACCGGGCGAACATCGAGCGGATGTTTTGGCGGATATGGCTCCAGTAATTGTGAATATCGCCGGTCGTCCGGTGCGCATCCGCGATGCCGGCCGCTGCTTCGTAAGGCGCGCCGCAGGCGAGCAGGTAGGCGTCGTCTCCGATCGCCTCCCGGATCGTCAGAAACAGTTTGCGCAGCATGCCTGCATGCGAGAGGTCTCCGGTAGCGAACGATGAAGCGCCCAGCAGCATTTGCGTGAAATCGCATTTGAAATACGTAAACCCGTTCGCGCGCAGACGAGTGTACACATCCCGTATGTGCGCCGCAGCGCCGGGGCGGGTTATATCGAGCTGAGCCATCGTGCCGTATCCCATCTGGGTCAAGTAAGGATTGCCCTGCCCGTCCCCGACGAACCAGTCCGGGTGCTGCCGGTACAGCGGCGTATACACGTTGACCATAAGCGGAGCGGTCCAGATGCCGGGCTCGTAGCCGTTTTCCCGGATGTTTGCGCAAAGTCCGTCCAATCCGTCCGGAAACTTCCAGCCGCTTTCCCAGACTCCCCATTGGCACTCATAGCCCTCGTCCACAACGAAATAACGAAGCGCGTCACCGAACTGCGTCCGGGCGGCGGCCGCGTTATCGGTTATGTCGCTTTGCCGGACGGCTCCGGCATAATAATCCCACGTGTTCCATCCGGTGATTCGGGGGAGACCCCGGATCATGCCGGACAGACGGCTGCGGACCAGCTCACCGTACCGCTCAAGCAGCTCCGCTCCGTCCGCGTCTTCCAGCGCGACCAGATGGGCGAGCATTTCTTCCTGTCCGGGAGCGAGCCGCCTCGGGGATTGCAGATGGATGCCGAACCCGAAGCTTCCGTCCCGGTGCGGCTTGTCGTGCAGCAGGGGAAAGTCGGCAAAACAGTCCCCGTAAGGAGGCAGGGCGCCGATCAGCAGCGCGGTTCCGTCTTGCCGCTTCGATAATACCGTGACCATGCCCGAAGCGTCCGCCGGATCGGACCAGTCGTTCGGACGGTGAACGGGACGGACGCCCGATAGTTTGGAAAAGTCCCGCGAGTGGTACAGCTGGATGTAATCCCGGCTGTCCAGCCGGGGGGTAAACTGTCCGGCCGTCCACTCGATACAGACTCGCTGGAGCCGGAACGCCTCGTCCCCGCTATTGGCGATCGAGACGCTGCAGATCCCCTCCTCGTCCTGCTTTAGCGTAACCGTTACCGCCTCCCAGCGCCGGATCGTCGTGCTCCCCGGGCTCCCTGTGCTCCCCAGACTCCCCGTGCTGCGGGTCGTCTTGCTCTCGCTGTAAGTCCGGTCTGCCCCGATCACCATGATGGACGCTTTGCCGAAATCGATCGTTTGCTTAAGTTTCTCCATATCGCCGCTCCCTTTTTTTTACACTTGTCTGTATGGCATTGCTTGGATTCTAGTACGAATCATAGATCAGGCAAGACCTTACGGCCATAGAGAAAGATGACCTTCGCATAGGTTTTTGTAACTTGGTGGACGCGTGCTTCGACATGCGGATGGAGTGAAGTAATGGGAAGGGGAGGTTAGGGGATGGTGCGGTGCGGCCCTGCACGAAAGGAAGCTTCCGTAGTACAATAAAGCCATTAGGGGATAAGCGGACAAGGAGGGCGTTTGATGAGACCGGGACTGCATGGTGTGACGATTAATCCCTTCGCCGGAAACGGGGAAATAACGGTGCTGTTCGCCGGAAACAACCGGACGCCGCCGCTTCACCAGGTCGGGCCCCATGTACTCGGCTATCACCTTGTCCATCTGGTCGTATCGGGGAAAGGGAGCTTGACTTCAAGGGGCAGACGCCGGGAGTTGAAGGCGGGAGACTGCTTTTTCATTTATCCGGGAGAGCTGGCGGGGTATGGATCGGATGAGACGGAGCCATGGAGTTACCGCTGGATCGGGTTTCGGGGAACGGAGGTCGATTATCGGCTAAGAGAGCTTGGCGTCGAGCCGGATTCGCCGGTTTTGGAGGGAGGGGGGACCCGGCGAGTGAACGTTTTGTTCTGGCGGGTTCAGGATGCACTCCGCACAGGCGGACCGGGCTGCGATCTGAAGGCGGGAGCCAACCTGAGACTTGTTTTCGGAGAATGGGCCGATCGCCAGATGGATCAACGGGAGGAGGAAGGAAACAGGGGGAGGCTGGAGGCGGAGACGAGCCGAAGGATGGAACATGCGGCCCGCTATTTGGCGCTTCAGTACCACAGACCGGTTTCGATGGAAGAGCTGGCGAAGGAAACGGGCTACCACCGCGCCTATTTGTCGAGGATGTTCAAAAAAGCGACGGGGCAAAGCCCTGCGCAGTATTTGCTCAAGCTGCGCATGGAGCGGGCCAGGCAGTTGCTGGGCGAACCGCTGACGATCGGTCAGATCGCGGCTTCCGTCGGATTCGCCGACCCGTTCCATTTCTCCAGACAGTTCAAGAAATGGCATGGTTGTTCGCCGTCCGAGCTGAGGGTCCAGAAGCTGGGCATGGAGCATTTTCAGCCTGAGTCGTGACGGCCGGGGAGACAGGAGCGATAGACATCCGTCTGATGGGGGGAGACGGGAGCGGCAGATATCCGTCTGATGGGCGGATAGAAGCGGTTTGTACCTCTTTTTTTCGCAAAAGTGGTGCTGGATGGAGAAATAAGAGCGGTATGAAGTTCCTAATATTCGCGAAAAGGGTGCAGACCCTACCAGTCGGTTGAAATAAGGGATGCAAACCGCCTTTATCCGCTCCTGACTTTCGAATATGCCGAAAATTGAGGGTGCAAACGAGACTGTCGATTCATTAGGAACACTGAAAGTGAAAAGATTGCCTTCTGGCGAGCTTTGTCTGGAATCTCAAACCTTACATTCCATTAAAATAAGGATTCCGGACAACCTGTCTGAGCAGAAGAAGGCAACTTTTCACTTGGAACGGCCAGCGCAAACAACTCTTACTGTCTTCTACAGCCGCACGTTGAACCCACCCTCCGTTCACAAGAAAGCTGCCGTTTATGCAGCGGTATTCAACCTCTGAATACAGGCTGGGCTCCTACGTCTTAGCAGCTTTTTCTGGACAAATCGGTCAGCAGCTAACGAATCAGGCCGAGCTTTTCCTTGTCCGCTTTGGTCAAGGACCGCGCTACGAGAGCGTAGGAGTCGTCGATCATCCCGCGCAGCTCCTCGTCCGGTACCGTCCCGTCGATGACGACGGTATTCCAGTGCTGCTTGTTCAGATGGTAGCCCGGCTTCACGGCGGCATACTGCTGGCGAAGCAAATAAGCAAGTTCCGGATCGCACTTCAGCGAGATGGACGGTTGGCCGCTCTCGCCGACGGACAGGAGGGCGAACATCTTCGGTCCCACCTTCATCACGAGAGGCTCCGGACCGAACGGGTAATCTTCCCGGGCGCCGGGTTGGGTGAGACAGTATGCGGCTAATCCGGATATATTCATGACTTTTGGCACACTCCTTATGTAAGAGAAGCGAATATAGAATCGAGCTGGAAGCGTTACGGATTATGGATAAGTGCAGGATCGTATCGGTGTTTGTGAACGGCAGGAGCGTTCGGATCGGACAGCGTGTCGTCTGTTTCTCAGATCGGGATCGTCTTCTCGAAAGCCGCCTGCAGCTTCCTCGTCACCGGCCCCGGCTGGCCGCCGCCAACGGAGACGCCGTCTATCGTTACGATCGGGAACAGCTCCATCGTCGTTCCGGTCAGGAACACTTCATCCGCCTGACGCAGCGCTTCCAGGGAGAAGGCGGTTTCGTGCGCCGGAATTCCGTTCTCTTCCGCAAGCCGCAGCACGACAGCACGGGTAATCCCATGCAAAATGAGATGATCGGCCGGATGGGTCCAAACCTCGCCGTCCTTGACGATCATCAGGTTGGACGCACTGCACTCGGTTACGATGCCGTCCCGGTGGAGGATGACGTCGTCGGCTCCCGCCTCTGCCGCCTCCTGCTTGGCCAGCACGCTGCCGAGCAGGTTGAGCGTCTTCAGATCGCAGCGAAGCCAGCGCATATCGGGCAGGGTGATGGCGGAGATCCCGCTTTGCATTTTGCCGACCGGGCGCTCCAGCTCGTTGCAGTAGGCCAGAAGAACCGGCTTCGTCTCAGCCGGCGGAAACGCATGCGATCTCGGGGCGACGCCTCGGGTGATCTGGACGTACAAAATGCCATTGCAGACGCCGGAACGTTCCAGCAGCTCGGTCAGCCGGGCATCGATCGTTTCGATGGGGGCCGGAAGACGCATTTTAACTTCGCGGGCGGTTCGGATAAGCCGTTCGTAGTGAGCCGGTTTCTCGTACAGCTGCCCGTTGTATACGCGGAATACTTCATAGATGCCGTCGCCAAAATAATAGCCTCTGTCCATGTAAGAGACGGAAGCTTCGGATTCGGGGAGGAAACGGTCGTCGATCAGGATCAAGGCAGGCCACCTCTCTTTTTGCGGATCTCGTCCGGGAGCCGATCGTCAAAGCCCGGGAAGCATATTCAAGCTATCTGTATATCATACTAAATTCGATGAAATTATAGAAGCGAGAGACGACGGAAAATGCCGTTTTAAGATGCAGATGAAAACGTTTTCCGCAAGATCCGGTGGTCGGAATTTCCAGGAAATTTTATTGCCGGAATAACAAAAAAAATCGGAATTTGTCGACAAATCGAAAGGGTGTCCGATCTGAAAAAAGGAGCTTGACGGAGAAAACCGGAGCTATCGCGATGCTAGTCCGATTAATCTCCGTTAATTCGTCGATTCGTTAATAGATGCACTAGATCTAGTATTGTATAATGAAATTATCACCCATATATTGTGTGGGACATGCAATTGGGGAACGGTTTTACATAGCATGATGAAGAACGGTTTCCGCGCATTTTCGCGCTGATTTCATTTATTCGGGAGGGTTACCATTGGAGACGGTTCAATTGAAACGGCTTGAAGGACTCAGCGAAAAAATATTTCTCGACCGGTACGCAATGAAGGACGCCGACACGGAAAACACGCTTGTCGGGGATCTCGTACTCGTCTTGACGAAGGACGATCCGAAGTTTCCGAGCAAGGAAGTCGGGGAAGTTATTGAACGAAACGGCAGACAAGTCAAGATTCGGCTTCGCAGCGGCGAACTGTTCGAGTCCAGCATAGATAAATTGACCTTGACGAAGGAGAAAACGCCTGAACAGCTGTGGGATCGTCTGGCGGCGGCGATGGCTTCGGTGGAGACGACTACCGAGAAGCAGAAGGAATGGAAGGACAAGTTCCGCTACATCCTCGACGACTGGAGACTCGTTCCGGGCGGACGGATCGCGGCAGGGGCAGGAGCGAGCGATGAGCTGACGCTGTTTAACTGCTATGTCATTCCTTCGCCTCATGACAGCCGGGGTGGCATCATGGCTACGCTGTCGGAGATGACCGAGATTATGTCGCGCGGAGGCGGTGTGGGCATCAATCTGTCCAGCTTGCGCCCCCGCCGTTCGGTGGTACGCGGCGTGAGCGGATCGTCCAGCGGTGCTGTCTCCTGGGGCGGCCTGTTCAGCTATACGACCGGACTGATCGAGCAGGGTGGCAGCCGGCGCGGCGCGCTGATGCTGATGATTAACGACTGGCATCCGGATCTGCTTGACTTCATCACTGTCAAGTCGACGATGGGCCAGATTACGAATGCGAACTTGTCCGTTTGCGTCAGCAACGGGTTCATGAAAGCGGTCAAGGAAGATTTGGATTGGGAGCTCGTCTTCCCGGACACGACCGATCCGGAGTACAACGAAATCTGGGACGGCAATCTCGACAAGTGGAAGTCGCTCGGTAAAAAAGTAAAGCCGTTCCGCACCGTTAAAGCGCGCGAAGTGTGGCATACGATTATCGAATCGGCATGGCGCTCCGCGGAACCGGGCGTCGTGTTCATGGAATATTACAACCAGATGTCGAACAGCTGGTATTTCAACCCGATTATTTGTACGAATCCTTGCTTTCACCCGGAAACTCGCATCTCGACCGAATATGGACTGATCACGATCGAGCAGTTGTATCAAAAGGTCGGCAGCCAGTCGTTCTTGACGGCAACGGACGATCGCCTCATAAGCCAGGCGGCTGTTGTTAACGGGCGTTCTTATGAAGTACCCGGTGTTACGATGAGGAGATCGACGGTATTCCCGACCGGGGTCAGGCAGACGCTGGTCGTTAGCTTGCGAAACGGCATGGAGTTGAAAGTGACGCCGGAGCATCGCATCTATACGGACAAAGGCTGGAAGGAAGCCAGACACGTAACGGCTGACGACAAGGTGTACATTCAGTCGGGAGCGGGCGCTTTTGCCGCCGAGGATCAGTTGGGCGAAGCGTGGGGAACGTTTCTGGGCTGGCTGACCGGAGACGGCTGGTTGTCTTCGCGGGGCGACATCGGCATGGTATTCGGTCGCGACGATCGCGAGGCAATCCCGGCATTGCTCGCCGCAGGGCGGTCGGTGTCCGGCAACGACGCGAAAGTGTTCGAGCGAAGCAACGGCACCTCGCAAATTTTCTGGTGGAAAAAAGAATTGCGCGAACGGTTGGAGGAATTGGGCGTCAAGCGGGTCAAGTCCCACGAGAAAGAAGTTCCGTCAGCGCTGTTCACCGCATCTCGTTCGACCGTAGTCGCCTTCCTGCAAGCTTTGTTCAGTGCGGACGGAACCGTTTATGACAAGGACGAGATGCATCGGAGCGTCAGACTGACGTCGGCTTCCCGCAAGCTGTTGCAGGACGTGCAGCTTCTTTTGCTCAATCTCGGCATACATGGCCATATTTATGCCCGTCCGAAGGCGAATCAGCGTGCGTTCGCCTACACGACCATCCATGGGGAAGAGCGGGAATATGCCGGCCGCATGTTCTATGAACTGATCCTGAGCGGCAACAACATCGTCGCCTTCAAGGAGCAGGTCGGCTTTGGTCTGATTGGACGCAAACAACAGGCGCTGGAGCGCATCTCGCGGGTATCGAGAAAATCGGAGAAGTTTGTGTCCCAGGTAGAAAGCGTGGAGCCAGGCGAGACGGTAACGGTGTACGATATTACCGAGCCGGTCACGCATTCGCTTATAGCAAACGGGGTAGTCGTCCACAACTGCGGCGAACAGGGCCTTCCCGCATGGGGCGTCTGCAACTTGTCGGCAGTTAATCTGTCCAAGTTCTACGACGAGAAGAAGCAGGATGTCGCTTGGGACGATCTGGGCAAAACGGTTCGCTATTCGGTCCGTTTCCTGGACAACGTCATCGACCGGACGCCGTATCATTTCGAGGAAAACGAAAAGAACCAGAAAAGCGAGCGCCGCGTAGGCCTTGGCACGATGGGGCTGGCCGAGCTGATGATCAAGCTGAAGATCCGTTACGGAAGCCCGGAATCGCTCGTGTTCCTGGATAAGCTGTACGGATTTATGGCGAAGGAAGCGTATCTGTCTTCTTCGGAAATCGCCGGGGAGAAAGGCTCGTTCACCGCATTTGACGGAGAGAAGTTCCTTCAGAGCGGCTTCATGAAGCAGATGACGAAGACGTTCCCGGAAGTGGGCAAAGCGATCCGGAGCCAAGGGATGCGCAACGTTACGGTCATTACGCAAGCTCCGACGGGTAGCACCGGAACGATGGTCGGCACATCTACGGGCATCGAGCCGTACTTCGCCTTTGAATATTACCGCCAGAGCCGTCTCGGCTACGACAAGCAATATGTGCCGATCGCTCAGGAGTACAAGGACCAGCATCCGGACGAGGAGCTGCCGGATTACTTCGTTACGGCGATGAGCTTGTCTGCCGAAGACCACATCCGCGCACAAGCGGCCATCCAGACTTGGGTCGACAGCTCGATCTCGAAGACGGCGAACTGCCCGTCCGACTTTACTGTGGAAGAGACGAAGAAGCTGTACGAGCTCGCGTTCGATCTCGGCTGCAAAGGCGTAACGATTTATCGTGACGGCAGCCGCGACGTTCAAGTCCTCTCGACCGAGAATAAGGACGACAAGAAGGAAGAAGCGAAGGCCGAATCCGTCCAGGAGGCAGCTGAACAGCCGTCCGGTTCTTCGGAAGCGAGCGACACGGGGGCGCTGACCCAGCTGTCGTCGACACTGACGACCGGGATCAGTCCGGAGACTCAGCAAGTTTTCGATAAGCAGTACAAAAAACGTCCGCAAATTCTTCGCGGTGCGACTTATAAATTTAACACGCCGTTCGGAATGGCATACATTACGATCAACGATATGAACGGCACGCCGAGCGAAATCTTCATGAACGTCGGCAAAGCGGGATCGGACGTATTTGCGATGTCCGAGGCACTCGGCCGGGTCTGCTCCTTGTTCCTCCGTTACGGCGACCACGGCAACAAGGTGGAGCTGCTTGTCAAGCATCTCAAAGGAATCGGCGGCTCCGGCGCCATCGGCTTCGGCCCGAACCGCGTCGAGTCGATCGCCGACGCCGTCGCCAAGGCGCTCGAGATGCACAGCGGCGACGATTCCGAGCCGTATATTACGGCGACGCAGGAAGTCACCGCCACCGTCGAATCGGTGAAGCCGTATACGCCGTCCGCCAGCACGTCGACCGACCTGTGCCCGTCCTGCGGCTCCGCTTCGCTGGTGAACAGCGAAGGATGCAAAAACTGCGCTAACTGCGGATATAGCAAGTGTTCTTGATTGGTGGGAGGAAGCACGGGGGTATCCCAACTGTGAAATTCCAGAATCATTTAGAATTGTTTCATAATTCGTTAGTGTTGACCGTCACGCAAATTGAGACTGACGTCAAAATGATTGAGACAAAAACTGTGATAAAAACCGTATAAAATCTAGGGGCGTTTCAGAAATATTGAGACAGCCCCTTTTTTGTTGCATTTTCGTCACATATCTTTTTCAATATTATTGAGATAAATTATTTCAAAAAGAATGAAACAGTCAAAAAGATTGAGACAAAGGTTTAAGTGATGTAATGCCTACATTGAAGTATATTTCGAGTCAACCCCACTCGCAGTGGGGCTTTTTTCCTATGGGGAAAGAAGGGGATTGGAAGCAGCCGAGCGAATAAGTAAGGATAATTTGTGTGCAAGATTTGTGGATTATCAGCGTAGTGAAGCAGTGATGTAGGGGGACATATATTTCCTGACAAACAAGTGTCGCTTGAATCCTGTATAATAAAGAGATCCCATTTATATCTCACATGATATCAACTTTCGATTAGGTTCGTGTTTACATAGGAGGACTTGTTAATGGATCACAAATTGCATAACCAGGTAGTTAATTTTATATGGAGCATTGCGGACGACTGTTTGCGTGACGTATATGTTCGAGGTAAATACAGAGACGTAATCTTGCCAATGACTGTCATTCGTCGACTTGATGCGGTTCTTGAGCCGACAAAAGAAGCTGTACTTCAAATGAAAGCTAACTTGGATAGTGCCGGTGTAATAAATCAAACACCAGCACTTTGTAATGTCGCGGGGCAAGCCTTTTGCAACTCATCTCCATTTATGCTTAAAGACCTCAAATCAAGGGCAAAACAGCAACAGCTTAAAGCAGACTTTATTGCATACTTAGATGGTTTCTCCCCGAATGTACAGGAAATACTTGAAAAATTTAAGTTTAGAAATCAAATTGACACAATGATAGAAGCAGATATTTTGGGATCGATAATAGAGAAGTTTGTAAGCCCGACTATTAATCTAAGCTCTGAGCCTGTAATTGATGACAACGGTGAAATTAAACTTCCTGCACTTGATAATCATTCAATGGGAGTGATTTTTGAGGAGCTAATCCGGAAATTCAACGAAGAAAACAATGAGGAAGCAGGGGAACACTTTACTCCCCGCGATGTTGTCGAACTTATGGCAGATATCGCTTTTTTGCCAGTAGCAGATAAAATAAAAGACAGTTCATATCTTGTTTATGACGGAGCTTGTGGTACCGGCGGCATGCTTACAATAGCAGAAGAAAGGCTGCAACAATTGGCGGAAGAGCATAACAAGGAGATCTCCATAAATTTGTTTGGGCAAGAGATTAACCCCGAAACGTATGCCATCACCAAAGCAGACATGCTGCTTAAAGGCGAAGGCTTGCAAGCTGAGAATGTTGCTTACGGGTCAACACTTTCCAACGATGGATTCCCAACGAATAGCTTCGACTTTATGTTATCAAATCCGCCTTATGGGAAGAGTTGGAAAACCGATTTAGAACGCTTAGGTGGCAAGGGAGATATAACAGATACTCGTTTTGTAGTAACGCATAATGGTGAAGTTGATTTTAAAATGATCCCCCGCTCGAGTGATGGACAATTGCTGTTTTTGGCAAATAAAATTAGCAAGATGAAACATAATACAGAGCTTGGCAGCCGGATTGTGGAGGTACACAACGGCTCTTCCTTATTCACTGGTGATGCAGGTCAAGGCGAGAGCAATCTCCGCAGATATGTCATTGAAAATGATTGGCTTGAAGCCATTATTGCACTTCCTGAAAATATGTTCTACAACACCGGTATTGCAACTTATATTTGGGTAGTAACAAATAGAAAAGCACCACACCGTTGTGGGAAGGTTCAACTCATTGATGCAACAAGCTTAAAGAGCCCTTTGAGAAAAAACTTAGGCAATAAAAACTGCGAATTTACACCTGAAATAAGAGCACAAATTACCAATATGCTTATTGAATTTGCTCAAACTGAGCAATCGAAGATATTTGATAATAAAGAATTTGGGTATTGGAAAATTACGGTTGAAAGGCCGCTACGGTTAAGTGTGGATTTAGCAAGGGAAAAGTTAGCTGATTTTAATTCGATTTGTGTAGCCCAAAAAGAAACGGAGATTATGACTGTAATTTCTGAGTTAGCCGAGAAACTTCAATACACAAAAATAAATGACTATAATTTGTTTGTTTCGGAGTTAAGTAAGGTTGCTGATGGAATAAATGTAAAGTTATCCGCTAAACGTTTGAATCTTATTCGAACTAGTCTTGCTCAGACAGATGAGACCGCTGAAAAGGTCATTAAGAAAATACACAAAGTTGGAAAAACAGAAGCAAATGCACTGTATGGTTTATTTAATGATGTCAAAGATGGTAAACCATGCATTGTGGAGTATGAACCAGACGCGAATTTGCGTGATACTGAACAGATTCCGTTATTGTATGTAGGAGGCGTAGGGCAGTTTTTCAAGGATGAAGTCTTATCTTTTGCTCCCGATGCCTGGGTTGATGAAAGCAAAACACAAATAGGTTATGAAATCAACTTTACAAAATATTTTTATAAACCATTACAACTACGATCGCTTGATGAAATTAAAGCAGAGATTTACGAACTTGAGATTGAAACTGAAGGATTATTAGAGGAAGTTATTGGGAGGAGTAAATGATGCTAGATGACCTTTTCCCATATTCAGAGTATAAAGATTCTGGTTTGCCGTATTATGGACAAATCCCAACTCACTGGAAAGTCCTTAGGAATGGTCAAATCTTCTCACAACGTAATCAAACTGGATTTCCTGATTTGCCAATATTGGAAGTATCATTAAAAACGGGAGTTCAGGTGAGAGATTTTGAAAATTCGAAGCGAAAACAAATTATGAACGATCGAGAAAAATATAAACGTGCGGCCAAAGGAGATATAGCATACAACATGATGAGGATGTGGCAGGGAGCTGTCGGAGTTGCTCCTGTCAATGGCTTAATAAGTCCAGCATATGTTGTGGCGAGTCCTTTTCCGGGAGTGGATAGTCGATATTATTCGTACCTTTTCCGAACTCAAAATTACATGAACGAAGTAAATAAGTATTCACGTGGTATTGTTTCGGACCGCAACAGGCTTTACTGGGATCAATTTAAACAAATGCCGTCATTATTCCCACCGAGTATTGAGCAGAAGAAAATCGCTGATTTCCTTGATAATCATGGTAGAAAGGTTTCCCGACTTATTCGGATTAAGAAACGACAGGTTCGGTTATTTAGCGAATTAAAACAAGCAATCATAAAAAAAGCGGTAACACGAGGGATAAATTCTGAAATTCAGCTAAAGTCTTCTGGTATTGATTGGATTGGGGATATTCCAGAACATTGGACGATAAAACGGGTAAAAACAGAATTCATATGTTTAAATTACAAAAGGATTCCCCTGAGCTCTGCTGAACGGGGACTAATGAAAGTAAGAGAATTTGATTATTACGGTGCATCAGGTGTAATTGATAAAGTGGATGAATACATCTTCGATGATGAGTTGATATTGTTGGCGGAAGATGGGGCAAACCTTGTAATGCGAAATCTTAAATTGGCAATTATCGCTAAGGGGAAATTTTGGGTCAATAATCATGCTCACATTTTAAAACCGATAAATGGTAATATAGATTTTCTGGCTCATTTATTAGAATCAATAGACTATAGACCATGGATATCCGGTGCAGCACAACCAAAATTAACAAAAGATAGATTGATGGGTATTAGTATTGCTGTCCCTAGTAAAGACGAACAAGATGCAATTGCCAGTTTTATTGAAAACGAGACAAGAAATCTGGACATTGCAATACAAACAACACTACAAGAAATTGAGTTAATTACGGAATACCGGACTAGACTCATATCTGATGTCGTTACTGGTCAGATTGATGCTCGAAACTTTGAAATCGATTACCTTATTGCGGAAGATACGGGTAATGATGAAGTTGAGGAAAATGACATCGATATCGATAATGATGAAGTTCCAGATTTGGAGGAGTGTGAGGTGTAAATGCCAACCAACACCAAAGAGAGCGGACTAGAAGCCCTTATTGTAAATTATCTTGTTAGTAACAATGGATACGAGCAAGGCGAAAATAACGATTATAACAAAGAATATGCCATTGATGAAACACGATTATTTAAGTTTTTGAAGGATACTCAACCCGAGAAACTTGAGACACTGGGTGTATTCAACAGTGAAATCAATAAGACGAAGTTTCTGAACCGCATGCAGGGTGAGATTGCAAAAAACGGCATCATTGATGTGCTAAGAAGTGGCATCAAGGTTTATCCAGTTACATTGGATTTATACTATCTCACTCCATCCGAACAAAATAACAAAGCGAAACAACTTTATGAAAAAAATATATTCAGTGTCACGCGGCAGCTTATGTATGCAAGAGATAATACAAAGCTTGCCCTTGATTTTGCCATTTTTATAAATGGGCTTCCCATTATTACATGTGAGCTTAAAAACCGATTAACTAAGCAAAATGTTGAAGATGCAGTTTATCAATATAAAACAGATCGTGACCCTCGAGAGCTCTTGTTTAATTTCGGCCGATGCATGGTGCATTTTGCCGTTGATGACAATGAAATCAAAATGTGCACGAAGCTTGATGGTAAAAAGTCGTGGTTTTTACCTTTTAACAAGGGCTTCAATGACGGTGCCGGTAACCCGCCTAATCCCGACGGAATAAAAACGGACTATCTGTGGAAACAAATTTTGAAAAAAGATGAGCTTTCAAACATCATTGAAAACTACGCACAAATCGTTGAGGAGAAAGACGAAGAGACAAAGAAGATTAAACGAACTCAAATCTTCCCACGGTACCATCAACTTTCGGGTGTTAAGGCCATTTTAGCGGACGTGAGCTCTAAAGGTGTTGGGCAAAAATATCTCATTCAGCATAGTGCCGGCAGCGGCAAGTCAAACTCTATTGCTTGGCTTGCTCATCAGCTCGTTTCAGTTACAAATAATGGAAAAAACATATTTGATTCGGTCATTGTTGTTACGGATCGAATCAATCTGGATAAACAAATAAAAAATACGATCAAGAGCTTTATGCAAGTTGCAAATACAGTTGGACATGCTGAAAGCTCTGGCGATCTTAAAAAGCTACTTCAAGACGGTAAAAAGATTATTATTACAATCGTGCATAAGTTTCCTCATATCCTTGAAGACATCGGAAATGAACATCGAAAGAATAACTTTGCTATTATCATTGACGAAGCCCATTCCAGTCAAAGTGGCAATATGTCTGCCAAAATGAATATGGCATTGTCCGATAATTATGAGGACGGCGAAGATGAAACAACAGAGGATAAGATTCTCAAAATATTAGAGGGGCGTAAAATGCTCTCTAATGCAAGTTATTTTGCTTTTACAGCAACTCCAAAGAATAAAACGCTTGAAATGTTCGGTGTCCCCTATCCAGCGGAGGGGAAAACCAAGCACAGACCGTTTCATATCTACACCATGAAGCAGGCGATTCAAGAAGGATTTATTATTGACGTGCTTAAAAACTATACCCCCATCAAAAGTTACTATAAAATTGCGAAAATAATCGAAGATGATCCATTATTTGATAAGAAAAAAGCACAAAAAAAGCTGCGTAAATATGTCGAGTCGAATGAAACTGCCATCGGGTTAAAAGCTGAGATCATGGTGGATCATTTTCACGATCAAGTCATAGCAAAAGGTAAAATTGGCGGTCAAGCTCGTGCAATGGTTATTACGAGCAGCATTGAGCGGGCTATTCAGTATTTCTATGCTATTTCAGATTATTTAGTAAAACGTAAAAGTCAGTATAAGGCTGTTCTGGCGTTCTCCGGTGAGCATGAATATGGAGGCAAGAAGCTTACGGAAAGTAGCGTTAATGGCTTTCCAAGTAATGAAATCGAAAAGAAATTAAAGAAAGATCCGTTTAGAATCTTAGTTGTTGCGAATAAGTTTCAAACCGGTTATGATGAGCCGCTACTTCACACGATGTATGTTGATAAAATGTTATCGGATATTAAAGCGGTTCAGACATTATCAAGGCTAAACAGAGCTCATCCGCAAAAGCATGATACTTTCGTCCTGGACTTTGCTAATGAAACTGAGACAATAAAAGAAGCTTTCTCCAAATACTACACAACTACGATTTTGTCAGATGTAACGGATCCAGATAAGCTCAACGATTTGGAAAGTGATATTAGGAGCTACCATGTATTTACGGATTACCATATTGACACTATTGTTGAGCTTTATTTGAATGGAGCCGACCGGGATAAGCTTGACCCGATACTGGATGTATGTGCAAAAATTTATGAAGATGACCTTGATGAGACAGAACAAGTCGATTTTAAAAGCAAGGCTAAGGCTTTTACAAGAACTTATGGCTTCCTAGCTTCTATCCTGCCATATGGAAATGCAGAATGGGAAAAGCTATCTATATTTCTATCTTTCTTGATCACAAAGTTGCCTGCACCAAAAGAGGAAGACCTGTCCAAAGGTATACTTGAAGCGATTGATTTAGACAGCTATCGAGCTGAAGCACAGGCCACAATGTCGATCATTATGGAGGACTCACCGGCATACGAAATAAATCCTGTACCCACTTCCGCTATTGGTGTAAAGCCGGAACCAGAGCTTGATTTGCTTAGCAATATTTTATCAAACTTCCATGACCTTTTCGGAAATATTCCTTGGAAGGATGAAGATCAGGTTAAGAAGCACATAGCGGGCATCCCAGAAATGGTAGCCAAGGATAAAGATTATCAAAATGCCATGAAAAATTCTGACAAACAAAATGCCAAGATCGAGAGCGAGAAGGCGTTAAACAAAGCGATCATTAACTTGATGACCGACAATATGGAGATCTTCAAGCAGTTTAACGATAATCAATCGTTCAAGAAGTGGCTTTCAGACATGGTGTTTACTGTTACTTATAATAATAAGGGAGAAGTATTTAAAGGTGACACGGCAGTATAAAGCTTAACCCAACTCTAATGTAACGACAAACCTTAAAACAGAAGTCCCGACATTCAGTGGGGACTTTTTTATTTTTATGCAGGTAAACGACAAGATTGGTCGAATATGGAATGTTAATGTCATTTACCGATAAATGACATTGGTTTTGAAATTATTGACCAAGGATGTAGATACAATGTTCGATGAACCAATTGAACGCATAGATAGGGAAGTTGGGGAACAATCAAAGGGATTTCGTCTTCAAAAACTTCGTGCAATATCCCTTCTCCTTAGAAAAATGAAGGAGAAGCGGAATGTTGCTGTCTGTGCTGCCACAGAATTTGAAGATGATGTGTATACATTGGAAGTCAAAGAGGATGGTGTTAGGGAAACGTATACCGAAGGAGATAAGAATTACGATCCTAAGGTCTCTTTTTCTTTTAGTGCGGCTGAAGTTAGGAACTCAATAATAATTTTTCTTGATTGTTGGCTCAGTTATCAAATGTCCGACAGTCATTATTTTGGCTTTTATACAAATGTAAGGTATGGCCGGGAATATAACACAAGGAAAACTAGAAGGCTTGGAATTACTTTGCCTGATAAGCCGATCTTACAATTATTATCTCAACAGGATTATGACTATCCAAACCTTTTGCCTGCAGCAAAGGCAATAATAATAGACGAGTATGAAACTCAGTATGGTATAAATTCTAGAAATGTTGCGATCCTCAAAGCCTGGGATGACACAATGTGGAAAGATTTTTTCAATAGGATCGATTGGCAATTTGAAAAAGATGATGAGAAAAAGTTAGAGGAATTATTATTAAGTGAAATACGTGGTTTTGGGCTGGTTCAGTTATTGCCTGGAAAAGAGGAGCTTGTTCTAAGTTTACTCGAACATGAAATTGAAAAAAGACAAGCAACCAAAGATAATTACGCCCGACTTGTTCCAGCCGAATTAGTCGAAAATATCATGCTGAAGGTCGCGGGGAATGTGGCAAAAAAGTCCGACCCTGTTCATAAAATGTGGAATGAGCTTGATGAGCCTACTGACAAACGAAACTTGTCATTAAAAATTGAAGCTGTTTGCAGTAACTTCCCGCAAAGCAAATTGGGGAAGCTTGCAAGAAGAGTATCGGCTGCTAAAATTGAATTGGATCAAACCCATTATGAATTTAGTGCGGCTTTTCGTTATCGGTTATTTGAGGGATGTGAGGATAAGCTCGAAGAATTGATTCGAGTTCATCGAGATAATCCAATTACACCAGAGGTTATTGATTTTTGGATAGAACAACTTTTTTTACATTGCCGGTCTTTACTACAAGATACAAGTAAAGATTATGCATATGAGCTCCAGAATGAAACCTTGATACGCAATACAATTCTTGAATTATTTGATTCATGCTATATGAATTTTGAGGGTGAAGCTGTTGGAAGTTAAAGGGAAAAACGTTGATGTAAAGAAACGAATCATGTTCCATCTTGAAGATGATTATTATTTTATTACATATCACATTATTTATTTTCTATATACTCTAAGATGTGACAGTGAAAAAAATAGATTTAAGGATTATACAAAGTTGTCTTATATCATTCCGTTTATCTCCAATGAAAATCTACTACACATCCTTGTGCAATACAACAATAAAACTCTGCTTCCGAGCCTTGAAGAAAGGAAAAAGCTTAAGGAAATTTACATCAATAGTCGTATGAGGCAGAAACTGATTTCATCAATTATTGCTGCACTTGAAAGAAAAGAATTTATAACTCTTAGCAGAAATGATAAATCCAACACTATTGATGTGTGGATCAATGTAGAAAAGGTCGGAGATACCTTTTTGAACAATAATTTATTTCAGTATGAGATTGATAATATTATTCTCTTTCGTTCCATTTACCCCAAAATAAGGACTTTAACCTGCGGGACGCTGTTAAAGCAGATTTATGAGAACAAAGGTGTGACGGTATGGGATTTTTGAAAATAGACCAAGTTGTGTACAGTGGGAAAAATTACATCTTTGAGTCTCCAGAATTTGATACTGGTATTAACATAATTGAAGGTAAAAATGGTACAGGAAAGACAACTTTTAGCGATCTGATTTGTTATGGCCTAGGTATTTATGTTAAGCAATTTGATCGTAAAGAGAAAAAGAAGCATATTGAAATTTGTAATGACGAGGATAATTATGTTCTCCTTAGAGTTGAAATATCAAACAAAAAGTATTGTTTCAAACGTTTTTTTGGCGATAATCGAATAATAGTGGAAGACGCAAAAGGAAATGTGTCGGTTTTTTCAATTTTTAGATCTGAATCAAGCCCTGAGATATTTTCTGATTGGTTACTTTCAAAGCTTAATATTGAAGTGGTGGAAATTCAACAAGGATACAAGAAATTTAAAATTAATATTGCTGACTTATTCCGTTTGATCCATTATGACCAAAATACATCTCCCCAGCATATTTATAAGGAGCATCGTACTCCCCATAATTTCATTGCTGATTCGCTTCAAATTCGCAAAGTGATTTTCGAAATGCTTACTGGATATCAATTTAACGATTATTATTCAAAGCTCGGAAAGCTACAGTCATTAGAAAGAGAAAAAGATGCAGCCAAAGCGACTCTCGACAATTATTCTGACGTTATTTCCGAAATGGGCTATCGAACAACAGAATTAAATCCTGACCTCGTGATAGATGAATTAACTAAATTAACAGAGCAACTCAAAAAGGTTACTCTCTATAGAGAAAGTATCAAGAAAAGCCCATCGAATGTAACACATCTTCAGCGGCAGATCCAGGAACTACAAAATAAACTTTTTAATCTAGAGAATCAAATATCGCGGTATAAAAATACATATCATAGTTTATCGAATGAGATTAAAAATTTGGCTTCTCTCAAGGAGGACATGATCCTTGAGGTTACAAGTATTCAAAAAATACTTTCTACCCAAAAACATTTAAATATATTTGCCCATAATACTTGTCCGTGTTGTTTGCGGGCCATTGAAAGAGAAGAAAATCATTGTGTTTGTGGAAAACCATTAGATGATCTAGAATATGAGCGGTTTTTCTATACCCCCAAAGAGTATCTTGATATTTTAAGGTCAAAACAAAGGTCTGTATTGACAGTTGAACAAGCTATTCAATCCTGTGAAGAAGATCTGAAGAGCGTCTTGAACGAAATGAATGCCTTGGAAATTCAACGCAATGCAATAATTGAACAAATTAGAGAGTATGAGCACACTAGTGATTTTTATTCAAACGATTTTGAGTTAACGCAATGTAATGATAAAATTCTTGAACTAAAGGATCAAATTCAAGAATATGAGCAAAAACAAAAAATCTCAGAAAAGTATTCTGAACTCGACAAGGAGTTTAACTCGAAAAAGAATTTGTATGAAGGTTTAAAGCGACAAGTTTCTAGTCTGGAGGATGACTTATCTGAGGTTATCACTGCCACAGTTAGTGAATTCAATGCAATATATAATTTGTTGATGACTGATGTTGCAGACGACGTAACTGAAGCAGAGATTGATATCGATGATTATATGCCCGTAATAAATAATGGTGTGTACACTCAAGCTAGTTCCGAAGTCCAAAAAAGATTAATGTATTTTTTTACTTTGTTTAAGATGTCGCTAAAGATAAAAAACATGCCATTCCCTAAATTTTTACTAATTGATACACCTGAAAATTTGGGGATTGATAAAGAGAATCTTGACAAATGCCTCGAAAAAATTATGGATATTGAAACAAGATGTAAGCACCAAATTTTACTGACTACTGGAGTGGGGAAATACCCCAAAGGCTTTGAGAAATTTATCAAATTAAAACTTTCGGATAATGACAAGCTTTTGAAGAAGAGAAGTTAGTTTAATGAATTGCTGGAATCTATAAAATTCTACAATGAATAAGCCTATACGATGGTATCGGCAGTGATAAACTCTTTTCAGAAGAACAAGAATAATACGACAAGAAAGTATTGCCGCATAAGATAGACAAAAGTTAGTAAAGAAGAAGTGTATCAATTTTTATTTAACAAGTGTTTTTCGTCAGGGGAATATTGGGACTTGATAAGAGTGCTGCACATAAGGCACTTATGAGGATGAAAGTTAGTTAATAATTTCATTTATTAAAAATATCGTCATCCGGTGAAGGGTGGCGAGTTTTTAACTTTAGCAAGAACGTGACTTGATAATGATTTCCACCCTTGTCCTCGCATGGGCTTAGGTGGGAAAGGGGTCCTGACGTAACGTATTAAAAAAATAAAAAAAGTTGTATTCATTGCCTTTTATCCAATTGACGCTACGTTAAAAAATCCACATTATCGGGGGCAGGAAATGAGATTAGATAAAATTAATATAAAAAATTTCAGATCAATTAATAATTGTACTGTTCAAAGTGGGAAAATTTCTGCTCTTGTTGGTGAGAACAACACAGGTAAATCTGGGCTTTTAAAAGCTTTGAATGTGTTTTTTAACTATGAAAAAGAGGAGTATTCTTTACTTGAAGGGATTCATCAATACTCAAATAAAAGCTTAGTAAAAATTGAGCTCACTTTTTCAGAGGTGCCAGAAAATGATCGGTATCGGGATCTTATTAATCACGTTGAACTAACAATTAGGATGACTTATTCTTTTACTACAAAAAAGCGATCTCTGCATTGACGGTGTACAATAGTTTGTGTACCAAGAATTGGAGCCTAGTCAGGCAACAAAAAAGTAGGGTATTCTCGGGATTGCAAAAGTCACCAAGAAAGGAACCCTACACATGGCAACTATACACGAAAATACGCTCTCAGATCTATTTGAAAATCTTGTTACTGACTTTATCCAAGACAACCTGGAACGGATTATGAAAGCCGAAATCACAAGTTTCTTGGAAGGGAAGGACTCTTCCGAGTCTAACAGCCGCAATGGGTACTACAAACGTTCCCTCCACACCAAGTACGGCTATATCGAGGATTTGCAGGTGCCTCGTGATCGGAGTGGCGAGTTTCAAACCCAAGTGTTTCAGCCTTATCAGCGGCGTGACGGCTGGCTGGAGGAGGCCGTCATCCAGATGTACAAAAGCGGGATGGGTACGCGGGATGTTGCCCGTTTCATTGAAAGTATGTTTGGCAGCCACTACTAGCCTACTACCGTCAGCAACATTACATCAACCGTCCTAGAGGATATCCACCAGTGGCAGTCCAGAGCGTTAAAGAAACGTTACTCGGTTATTTACCTGGACGGCCTGTACGTGAAGCTCAAACGCAGCACGGTTAGCGGCGAAGCGATTTACTTTGCCATGGGTATCGTTGAAGATGGACATCGTCAGATTCTTGGTTTCTACGTAGGCGGTCAAGAGAGCGCTAACGGTTGGCGTGATGTCTTGAAAGACCTGTACAAGCGTGGGGCTCAAGAAGTATTGTTAGGCGTGTTTGACGGCCTCCCAGGGCTGGATGATGCATTTCGTGAAGTGTATCCGAAAGCGGATGTACAACATTGCATTGTCCATAAGGTTCGGTCTACATTCCCTAAGATTCGGGTGCAAGATAAGGCAGACTTTATCGACGATCTGAAGACGATCTACAACGCACTAGATCGGGAGCTTGCCATGGCTGCTTTCGATACGGTAAAAGCGAAGTGGGGCAAGAAATACCCGAAGGAAATCCAGTCTTGGGAGGATCAACTGCCCACACTGCTTACCTTCCACAAGTATCCTAGGTTGATCAAAGAGGCTATTTATACCTCAAATCCGATCGAACGCATGAACAAGGAATTCCGAAAGCGGCTCAGACCCATGAACAGCTTAACGAACATTGACGCAGCCGAGAAAGTTATCTATCTAGACGCAATTGACTATAACGAGCGATTCGAGAACCGCGTCATTCGTGGGTTTGGAGATCCAACGGTGAAGAAAGAACTCCTGGAGCTATTTGAAGAACGTTATCCTGTTCCTGTAGTAGAAGAGGAATAAAAATCCAGCTCCCGCGCCTTCGCTTGGGCTTCATCCTGCTCTACGGAGAATATTCAGAATATTCCAATATCTTAAAACGAATTGACTATCCATCGTTCCGATGGATAACCCTACCACCTTACACAAACTTCTTGACGCTACCAACTAATGGTCAAAATAGATGGATAGGCTACTTAACTTACTTTAAAAATCAAAAGAATAATAATATGCTTACCGGCATTGTTAGTATTATTGAACTCAAAAATGGTTTTATTATAGATTTAAACGAGAAACTAGAAATTTCAGCGGAAAGTATTGATAAAGCAATTGAGGTAAGAAATAAACTCGATGTTGGCTTTCTATAACAGTTATGAAATAAGAGAAGTCCTTAAAATCGGGAGATCCTGCAGACCAAGTCCGTATCAATCTATGCAAACAAAGAAAGGTGTGTAATCTCAACGGTACACGATAAAACACCCGTAACTGATTTAATAAGTGATGTGGTGTTTTATTGAATTTGCTCCATATAAGCCTTAAATTCTTCAGCGATTTCTTTAAACTTCGTATGGTGCAGGTAATGTGAACCTTCCATCGGAATCATCTTGCCCTGTGCGGATTGTTTGACTTGCTCCTCATGCAGTGGAACCCACATCTTATTGTTCTCGTTATTCGATTGGACGAATAGTAGCAACGGCAAATCCGAAGGGTAGGTGAGTTGTTCTCCATTTTTGAAATTGGACCCCAGGTGTCTCAACTCATTCATCATCGTTGGATTGCTGGTGACTTGATTCGAAATCAAGAGCATCTGTTCTTTCGTATGCTCATCGAATGCAAGCGACTCATATAGATCTCCGCTCCCTTTTTTGATCAATCTCATCAGACCGGATTTTTGAAGAAACTGCATCGATTTCAAAGGCAATTTAACATCCATGCCGGGTTGATTGGGAACGCTGCTATCGATGCCGACAAAAGCAAGAACTTCATCCGGATAAGTGTTCACATAGGACACTCCGTACAGTCCCGTGATGGAATGCCCCATCAGAACGTAACGATCCAGCCCCGACTGCTCCACAGCTTCGTGAATTTCGCTGACGATATTTTCTGTCGTTCGTTCTTTTTTTGTTTCGTCGCTCCATCCATAACCGAAAGGCTCGATTGCCACGACCTTGTAATGGGGAGACAAATCATCGATCAGCAATTTGAAATCAAGCGCAGGCGCCGGGGTTCCTTGTCCCGGAAGGAGGACGATAGTCGGTTCGCCGTCGCCCTGAATGAGCACATTCATTTTTTTTCCATCCACATTGACGTATTGGCCGTACAATTCGATTTTCTTTTTCTCGACCTCGTTGCTGATGGCATTAACGACAAACACGATGCCCATAAACAGTACGAGCGCACCGACAATACCTCCGATTATTTTCAACCATAAGTTCCGTTTTTTGCGGCTCCTGGTTCCATTCGTTGTTTGTATTTCCGCCGTTTGTGCCACGTTTATCTTCTCCTGCCCTTCTGTTTGTAGAGCCGCCGCAGCGGCATATCCACAGCATAGTCAACCAAGATGTACCCTTCGTGACGACAATATGAACGGAGTATGAACACGCCAAAAAAAGGGAGGCGCAACATCCCAAAGATGCAACAACCTCCCCATTTGTCACCGAGTAACGGTGGAACGCGTTATTCTGCTCGCAAAGTTAGCGGTAATGCAACGGTCATGGCCGTACCTTGGCCAGGTACGCTTTCTACGGAGATGCTGCCCTGATGGAGAGTCACAATTTGCTTGGCGATGGCGAGCCCCATGCCGCTTCCCTCTTGTTTGCGGCTGTGCGAGCGGTCTGCTTTGAAGAAACGTTCGAAAATCCGCTCCTGGTCTTCCGGAAGGATGCCAATCCCCTTATCCGAGATGCAGACGGTCACGTTTGGGGCATCCCGTTTCATGCGAACGGCGATAACCCCGCCATCATTCGAAAATTTGATACTGTTGCCGATGATGTTGGTCCATACCTGATGAAGCAGGTCATAGTCGCCCGTGATGCCGGTTTCCTCCAAATCCATGTCAAAATGGATGTCGCGGGCAGACCACTGCGGTTGGATGGCCACGATGACTCTCCGAATTTGTTCATCCAGTTGGAACGCGGTCATTCGCAATTGCTGCGTCTGCGATTCGAGCTGGCTGAGCTTCAGCAAGCCATCGGTCATGTTGGACATGCGCTTCGCTTCGGTTATGATAATCTCTATATAACGATCCCGATCCTGCTCAGCAACGTTCGCCTGTTTAAGCGCCAAGGCATATCCCGATATGGATGTAAGGGGAGACTGCACCTCATGCGATACATTGGCCACGAATTCCCTGCGCATTTGTTCAAGCTGCTGAAGATCATGCGTCATATCCTCAAAGCTTCGGGCCAGCGTGCCCAACTCCCCGGTCTGCTTAATGTTCAGCCGAACGTCGAAATCCCCGGACGCTATACGCTTGGTCGCTCTCGTCAACTTATTGATCGGTCTCACCAGAAAAATGGAGGCAATGAGGATCAACAAGCTGCCTGTAACGAGGAAGTAGGCCAAAAAAGTAAGCACCCACTGCTTGGCAAATGCAGCCGAAGGCGGAGTGCGAGGTTCTACAAACATCGCCTGGGTCCCCTCGTCCGTCCTCAAAGGCAGTCCCAGCAAAGCGGGGGCTACGCCGCCTATATGGACTTGGACGATGCCTCCATGTCGAACTTGACTTACTTGTTCCACTGTCACCGATATCGGCAATTGTCCGTCAAGCGATCCGTAAGACTGAACGAGACCCGTTCCATCGTAAATGCGGATATGGTAGGAATCGAGCTGCTTCATCCCGCTTATATAGGTATCCGCTTTGTCGGCAGGCATGGTTTCGTACAAACGGACGATATCTTGCCCAAAGTTCATCAGGAGCACTTGCGAATTTTCGTTCAATTTCTCATCGTACAGCCACACGGCAAGTGCATAAGCAGTGACCGAACCTGCAATGACCGAGAGCAGGAATGTCAGGACAACGCGGATATACAACGATTTGATCATTTGCCGGCCTCTAGACGGTAGCCCAGTCCGCGAACGGTTTCGATCCGAAAATCATCCGCCGATGCGAACCGCTCCCGCAAACGTTTAATGTGCACGTCCACCGTGCGATCATCACCCGTGTAGTCAATGCCCCAAATTTGATCGATTAACTGTTCCCGCGTATAGACTTGGCCGGGCGTGCCTGCCAGTTTGTACAACAGCTCGAATTCTTTCAGCGGCAGCGCAAGCGACTCCGTGCCGATGGTCACCTTGTATGTCTGGCGATCGAGAACGACGTTGCCCAATTGAATGAGATTGGTGGAAATAATGCGGTATCTTTTCAACAATGCTCTCACGCGAACCGTCAATTCCAATGGATCGAACGGTTTGGTCAAGTAATCGTCCGTCCCGAGTTCGAAACCTTTCACTTTCTCCCACGTTTCTCCTCTGGCCGTGAGCATCAGTAAGGGGAGATCCGGGTTCGCTCTACGGAGCTCCTTGCATAACGTCCAGCCGTCTATGATCGGCATCATGATATCCAGCACAACCAGGTCGACATGCATTCTGCCGTAAACGGCCAGCGCTTCCTTTCCATCGGTTGCCTCGACGGTTTCAAATCCATCATTACGCAAAAACAAGCACACGAGCTCGCGAATGTTCGCGTCATCGTCAACAACAAGTATCGTAGCCATGCCAACCCTCTTTCCTGGCTGTAAAGCTCCAGTGTAGAAATCGTTCATTACGATATCATACAACAAATCGTGCAACATTGCGTTACACCGCGGTACAAGCCTCTTGACTCGGTAAGGATATCAGAAATTAGTTATAAAGGCCGTAGATGAACTGGAGGGGAGCAATAGAATCAATACTTCATAACGCAAAAAGCCGCAATATACGCGGCCTTTTAAGGAGGTAGCGTTCTCGTCATCCGACACCGTCAAGAGCCACAGCCACCGGTTTAAACGGAAATTGCCCCAAAAGATTTCCATGTACCAGGTGTACCTGCGATCGTGCAGATCCAGCCCACGTTTGATCCTGCAGTCGGATTCGTGTTGTAGAAAATATCCCCTTGTTTCCACGTACCATCGATAGGCGCAGCAGTCCCGTACATGAAAGCCGGAGCCGAGGTCTCCGTAGCCCCGGTGAAAGTGTTACCGATAAGGGAAGGCAGCGGGGAAGCGCTGAGCTTGGTCAGATCGCCTGTGGTAGGATTTAGCGAAACATTTCCGATTAATGTCATTTTCTCGCGCACCTGAAAGGAGTATGATGAAGCGTTCCTAGAGACATTGCCGATCGCAATGGCATTTTGCCCGGCAAGTACGAAGTTGATCACCCCATTTTCCGCCGTGTTGAGAGCGTATATCGGGGCTTCCAGTATTCCTGCCGATACGTGTAAGCAGTTTTGCGCCGATGTCGTCTTCAATTTATTGCCCGTAAAGGAGAACCCTTTGCCGCCGCCTGGCAGCAAAGCAATGATGATCGCTTGATCTACAGCTTCGATCTCATTATTATGAATCCGCAATCCGTTGGTGTTATTGGAGTTCGCATCTGTATAAATGCCTTTGCGCACATTGCGGATCCGGTTATCTTCGATGGCAATACCATCCACATTTTTAGATATAAAAATACCGCCGCCAATCAACTTTTTGTTCACGTTGTTGATGGTGTTTCCCACTATGAGCGACTGTCTTGTATACGATACACTGATCGCGCTTTCATAATTATCGGTTGCACTGTCATTGTTCAGATTGTTAATGGAATTGTAAGCAATGGTATTTCCGTAATTCAAGTAACCGGCAGCGGTACCATGATCATCGATGCAATTCATTCTTTTAGTTGTGTCCGTAATATAACGGTCAGCCTTGCCTCCGCTATAGATGGTATTGAAAGCGGCTATATTATTGTTGCTCCCTTTATCGAAATCGATATGGGTAAGCGTCTTACCATCAAACAAACAATGCGTCACTTTATTGTATCGGGTTGCCCCGCCGGCAAACTCCAATGTGTTCCAAGAATATTCTCCTTTAAAGTAACAGTCGATAAACGTATGACCTTCGTTGTAATGGATAAAATTTTCAGTTGGAATCTGCTTTTCCCAATTGCTAAGCACGCGTATTGCAAAATCGCAACTGGATGTACCGGTTTGGATAAACCGGCATTTGCGTACCGATACGCGATAGCAGCCTCCGATGCCGCCACCCCAGCCAGGCTTTAATTCGTCTTGAGCGATCAGTGCTAGTTGCGGGCCGGAAGGATGACTGTATTCATCATTGAGCCCCGGGTCAATAAAAGATACATGATCGATAACCAAATCGCTGGAGGCGTTAACCAGTACGGCATAGCTTAGAACGTTGGCGGGTATTCGTGCGGAGCCGTTCTGGTGCAAACATAAATCTTTTATCGCGCCGTATTGAACGCCAACCATATCGATCATGCCCCGATATAAATATGTACTTCCCCAGCCGCTGGTGGCGAAAGCTTTGATAACGCTTACATTTCCCTCTCCGTGCAGAACTACATGGGAAGCCATTACAAGCGGTGAACTGATCATATACGTTCCGCCGGGTATGTATACGGTGCCGCCGCCTTTTGTTGAGGCCATATTGATGGCAGCCTGAATACTTGCGGTATCATCTGTTGTTCCGTCACCCAACGCGCCATGATCTTTTACGTTTACGACACACATGTGGTCAAGACGATTCATAATGCTTGCGATTTGCGCCTGCGCCTCTGTACAGCATGAATCCAGGCCGCCTCCTCCGTAGACCGAACTGGTAACGCTTCCATGAAAATCCGCAGCTTCGACCAAGCCTGGAGCCATTAAAGCCCGGGACCCTAAAGCGATTCCGGCGATGCCAAGCGATGCCAGAAGCGTCCTCCGGTTCATCCGTAAGCTCTTCTTCGTGTTCTCTGTGTTCTCTGTCTGCTCTGCTATCTGCAGATCCGCTAAGTCAGCCATAAAATACCGCCTCCTGAAATTGGTGAACCGGTAGGCCGGTTCTTTAGAGTGGATTGCCGTTGATTTAGCTGATGTGGTTGTAGTCTGTTAATGGCGATTATATACTTAAACGTTATCTTTGTAAATAACTATAATGCTGCGGGCTTGACCTGGTATATGATTAAAAAAGTGCTTCTGGTAAAGGGATTGAAGAAAGGTTTTTCTTGGTATTGTATGAATTGACAAAGGAAACGTTTAACTATATACTTTCAGCTAACGGATGAAAGTAGTTATGATTGGGGGGATGTTGGTGCCTACTATTAAAGACATAGCCAAATTGGCCGGCGTCACCTTTGTTTCGGTATCCAGGGCGCTAAATAACGAACCCGGAGTGAGCGAAGAGACACGCCGGAAAATTCTCGATATTGCCAAGCAAATCAATTATGTACCTAACTTGGCAGCCAAACGTCTGGTCGACCGTTCCTCGAATGGAGTCGGCTTGATTTGGCCGAAGCGGGAAGAGCCTTTCTTCTACCGGACTTGCAATCAAATTCAGGAGGAGGCGTCGAGCCGAGGCTATACCGTGATGGTATCGATGGCGGAACGGGAAGAGGCGCTCCGGTCGTTCCGGGAATATTTTATCAACAGGGCGGTATGCTGGCTGGACAGACGTAAGACTCCGGAGTATATCGCTGCCAAGCAGCAGTTTAACGGCACCATCCTCGAAGTCGGGGGCCGGGAAGGCTGGAATCAGGAGAATGCCCACTGGCTCGATATTGACCGCAAAGGAGCAGTCAAGCTGGCGATGAGTCATTTGTTCGAACTCGGACATACGCATATCGCCTTTTTGGGAGGACATTCGGATAAATGGCTAGGGTACACGGAATCGCTGGTGGAGCTTGGACTGGAATTCCGTCCAGAGTTGAATGTGATGACCTTGGTTGGAAATCCGGACATGTCGCTCAAGGTGCGCGACTTCATGCGGCATTTTCACGAATACGGGGCTACGGCGATTGTAGTCGACAGCGAAGGGCTGCTGCGTGAATTCGTCAAGGCAGCTTATGCAGAAGGTGTGCGCATTCCAGAGCAGTTGTCACTTGTAGTATATGACGACTTGCCGGAAACGCAGTCGCTGCTGCCCGTCGCGATTACGACTGTAGGACCTGACATCGTCGAACTGGCCCGCACAATTATCGATCTGATAACGGATGAAGCGGATGCCGCAGAAGAAGGCCATTTTTTTCGAAAGGTTCTAACGACGGAGCTGAGAGTCCGGGAATCAACTCGTTCGACGGGTTGAACCGGACTGCGGGTTCTTTGAGTAAGTACAAATTTTTTTAAATCTTTTAGTAAACGTTTAATATTAAATAGGCCATATTTTTCTTCTTATTTGAGTAAACGTATAACAATAATGCAATGGAGGTGAGTGAAATGTAGACGGCAACAGAAAGCTACAGTGAGGATGGCCAGGGATGAGAAAAATCACCTATTCATTTTGAAAGGGGACCGAAATATGAAAGGGATCTCAATCGGTTTGTTGGCCGGGACAATGGCACTCGGGATATCGGCATGTAGCAGTACTTCGGATCATTCGAAAGGTGCTGGGGACAGCGGGACTCCAGGACCAGGTCAGCCGGCTGCCGTTAAGACGGACCCGGTGGAAATCAATATTTACTCGAATAACAACGCATCGGAGCAAGTGTTTAACGAAAATTATGGAAACGCTCTCAGAAAAGCCTTCCCTCAATTTACCATCAACTACATACAGAGCAAGGCTGGGTCAACGTTGCCGGAGATGATTGCCTCGAAAACGAGAATCGATATTTTTTGGACGTCGATCGGCAATTATGAAACTGCGTTGTTCGAACATGGTTTGCAATTCGATATGACGGATCTGATCAAAAAACACGGCATCGATCTGAACCGGCTGGAACCAACCGTAATCGAGGCGATGAAGCAAATTTCAGGGGGGAAGATGTACGGGCTACCGGTTTCGACAAACACTCTAACGTTGTTCTATAACAAAGATATTTTCAATAAATTCGGTGTACAGATGCCCACGACCGATATGACGTGGGATCAGGCGAACGAGTTGGCTCGCAAAGTCACTCGAGTTGAAAACGGCAAGCAATATTACGGCATCGCGTCTTCACGCGATCACATCATCCGGATGAACCAGCTTTCCGTGCCAAATGTGGATATGGCTACCAAGAAGCCGACGCTTACAACCGACAGCCGCTGGAAGCAATTGTTCGAAACTGTCTTCATTACTCCGTCAGCCGACAGCGGTTACCGTGACGGGATGACTAAGCTGAAAAACTTCCCCGCTCTGGACCAGTTCGCGAAAGAGCAAAGCTTGGCCATGCTTGTATACCCCAATACGCTTCCGACCTCTGTGCCAAATGAGCTAAAAACGTTTGATTGGGATATAGCCCCGATGCCGACCTTTAAGGAACTGCCGAATGTTGGATCGCAATCGTATCCGGTATACTTCGGTCTTACTTCGCAAACGAAAAACAAGGATGAAGCGATGGAACTGTTGAAATTCATGGTATCTGAAGCGTATCAGAATGAGTTGGCCGCAAAAGGAGTATTGCCGATCGTGCAATCCGACTCGACGATGAGGCTGCTAGGAACGAACACGGAATTTAAGAGCAAAAACTACCAGGCGATGATATCCCGGAAGTTTGCTCCGATCACGCCAAAAGTTCCAGAGTATGATACGGACGTATTCCGATTTTACCGGGATCAGGCTTTACCGCTGGCGATGGGACAAACGGACATAAACACGGCATTCCGCATTGCCGTCGAGCAAGCCGAGAAGGTGATTCAGGAGAAGGGGAAGAAGTAATACGGTAAACGAAGGATATATGTCCTTGTCCTCAGCACAGGACAAGAATATATATCCTTTGCTGTATTAGGACAAGAACATATAACCATAATCGTATTGTCAAAAAAAGACCGATGTCGCGAATACGAATCCGACAACAACAGGAAATCTGCAAGTGGCCAGAAACGGTCAAATCAAACTGGCAGTTTCCCGTTCGCGAGAATAATAGATTAGATAAGCGTCATCTGGTGAAGTAAAATAGAGAGAAGTGGAGATATCCCTACGTCTGTTGACCGGGCGGAGAAGCACCTCCAACGTCGGAACGACATTCAATCCGGAACGGCTGCTGGCTGAAACGCAGAATTTAACGGAAGTGGGCGAATGGCATGTAAGACCGCGAACTGTGCAATTTGTATCCGGTACTGCTGGTCAAGCAAAGTTATGACGGATATGTGGAGCAAACGGGAAAAGACCGTTTATCCATTGTGTTTCGGGGTATACCGGCATTCAGCAGTTTACCGCTTCGGAATCGGGCAGATACAACAGCGGCGTCGTGGCGGTCGTTCAGGCGCTAAGCATGGGTTTGTCGGGTCATGCGCACACCGCTTCCCATATTAACGTGGATATGCGCGAAAGCATTCATGCCGGTTTTTTGCAGCCTTGGTCGTTATCAATAGCGGCAGCTACTTCCGGAATCCGTGCGTTCTGGAAAAGCCTCTTCGGGACATGTTCCGCAAATACGCCAGATTGAGGTACCGGCTGCTGCCATACGTGTATGCAACGGCGCACGTTGCCGCTCGTACGGGAATGCCGATTGCCCGAGCGATGCCGCTCATGTTTCCGGACGACCCGCATTGCGGGGAGCTGCTGCAGCAGTACATGCTGGGACCGTTTTTGCTGGTAGCCGTTTTTACCGATCGCGTATATTTGCCTGCAGGCCGTTGAGAGTGTTTGCGAAGTATTGGGGCTCCCCGCCCGAGACGTTCAAACGCGGCAGATAATGTTCATTAGCTAACGTATGATTTAGCGGCAGGCGCAGTACGGTAAGAAAAGACCGTTATCGTCGCGAACCGCAAGGAGCTGTCTCGATAGGGGAGAGCAACATGTGGTAAGATATGGAACAGGGGAGGGAGTTTATCATGGAACTTCAGGAAATCAGGCAACATTTGAAAGTAACGAGAGACGGTTTGCTGGAAATGATTCAAGATCTGAGTGAAGAGCAATTGAACAAACGGAAAGATCCCCGCAGCTGGAGTATCGGCCAGGTGTGCCAGCACTTGAGTAGGACAGAGGAACTGTATGTGATGGCAATAAAGAAAGCGTTAAAGAGTAATGAGGAATCCCCCGTAGAAAATAAACCGTTACAGTTTATGCTTGATCGGAGTCATAAATGGGAAGCCCCCGACATTGCCAGACCGACCGATGAAATCGTGCGGGCCGAATCGATCATTGAAAAGCTGCACCATTCCCGTGAAAGGTTGAATGAACTATTAAACGCAGTAGAAGATCCGTCCTTGCTGAACAGAAGACATTTTACACATCCGGTCTTCAAAGAGATGTTGTTGTCGGACTGGGTCAGATCGCTGTATTTACATGAACAAAGGCATATGGAACAAATCAAAGAGGGACTTTCCTTATAGAGGCAGTAATAGCATTTTATCGGAAAATGTTCACAGCCATATTAGATTTTTAAGGGGAATTATTCATTTTGATGAGCGCCAACTTGAAAAAGAACCATTGATGAGCGATGTATCTGAATAAATGCTCGGCAACCTATTTGGTCCTTGAATCCCAAGGACTTTTTTTGTTCTTTGAATAAGAAACTTCAAAGGGTATAATGCATTATATTCAAATAATCAAATATTTAAATCAGGAGAAGTTTTTTTTATATAAACGGGAAGGTGTGATTGCATGTCTGGTATGCAAGAGATGGTATGCTCTACAACAAAACAAAAAGTGATCGAGGTCGGTCTTGACTTTCTCCAAGGGGTAGGGGCAGATCATATCTGTCGAGTTTGTATTGCTGGCGGTAGTTCCTGCTGCTCGGGTTGCCGCTCGATCAAACATGGTTTCGGTTGTCAAAAACGGAATACAAGCTGCACGGCATGGCTGTGCGGGTTCCTAAAGTTTATCTTCTACAAAGCGGGCTTCATGCACGAGTGGAAACAATTCTGGGATCAAGTACCAGGACAAGATTATCGGGAAGACTTCACACCTCCCTATTTTCCTGTTCGCATGTGGTTGGATAAACCGAATATTCGTTTTTTATCCGAAGCTTTTGCGGAAGATTTGCACGAGTTGAATCCTTACAATAATGTGTTCTGGCTCATTGAAATTAAAGAGACGCTCGATCGGCATATAGATAACCTTATGAAATGTTCCGATCCGAAAGTCAAAAGAAAAATCGAGAAAAAAATTAATTTTTTGACCAAAGATTTTCGACGTTTTCATCTGGCAGCAGAACAACTTGTTTAACTGTGAAAAACGGCATAACCTATGGAGTTCCGCAAAAGTCAAGGAATCCCCATGATGATGCACTGAAAGTGCCGATAGTTGCATGTATCCAGGGTGGGTCCAGCCCAGCTCGATGCACAGGTCTAACTGCTGTTCCCACCGAGGATCAGCGCACCGGGCCTACCCTCATTCATGCATCGAGCAGGCAGTCGCGTGCTCGAGCAATTCCGCAGACGTGCAAAGTCCAGCAAAGCGGCGGGGTTTTTGATTCCCTCGTGATCTAATTGATACGATGGTAATCTCTCATTCCGTGTATGCGAGAAAGCAAAAAAGTGGTTTTCAGTCAAAGTCGATCATGAACATCAGATACTGCACCTGAAACGGGTTAAGTGCAGTTTTGTTTTAATATTGACGGGATCATACGAACCGCACAACTCTAGCGATGTCTGAATTTCCCCGCCCTGTAGTCTCTCGGGGACATACTCTCCATTTTATGGAACACTCGACTGAAATAGAGCTGGTTATCGTATCCGATGAGATGAGAAATTTCCTTTATGCTTAACGAGGTGTTTAAAAGCATGTCCTTGGCTTTATCCATCCGGATCTGGGTCAAGTAACATAGGACCGACCTGCCGGTTTGCTCCTTGAATTTATGCATGACCCGGTTCGGACTCAAACCACATTGTTTTGCAATGTCCGCTACGGTCCATTTTTTGGTGCAATCTGCATGCATTTCAGTCATAATTTGCAAGATGGACGGGTCTTTTACATAAGCTTCGGGCTTCTGCACGAGACTCGCCTTTCTTCCGAATAACGACATCAACAACATGGTGTACGAATCGACGGCGGATTGATACAGCGGCGCTTTGATTTGAAGCTCAACCATGATTTTTTTGTACAGTTCGATCACTTGCGGATCTACTCCGACACGATATAACCGCTTTTTGGAAAGTCCAACCGTCTCAAGCAACGGGAGCGCCCCGTATCCGGAAAAATGAATCCAGTACAGCTCTGGCGAATTCTTGCCAGAATAGGCATACTCCTGTCTTTCATCCGGATGGAATACCACAATCTGCCCCTCGGCTGCCTCGGTCTGTCGGCCATCTATCCAAAAATGGCCCGTTCCTTTCAGCATATAAATCACTTGAAAGTCTGGCCGTCCATGTTCCCTCAGCTTTTTGACATTTTTCGTCATGAATTTTTCATATCCGCAGGAGTTAACCGTGAAGTAATGATCATTGCCGCTGCTGGACAGATCCGCGATATTGGAGCCATTAAAACCCGATAACGTAATCATGAGCCTATGACTGCGGCCTGCGAGGTGCATGTTCGCTTCACAATCCACACCTCCCTTTTTAGCTAAACATAACACAATTATGTATGTATTCAACATGAATGTTCATATATTCGACCGGCAATATACTATATACTCTCAGTGAGAGATTAGATTGTCGTTGTTATTCTGCATAACATTTAGAACGGATTGAGCGGAACACCAGAAAGGGGGGAAGCGAGGAGTAAGCCAGTGTTGCTTCCTGCGATGACGGCTTTCCGTAAAGCGCGCTTCGACACAGCTTAGTTTTGGAACTACTGTTAGGAAATAAATAAAAAACAGCTTGTTTTGTAAGCGTTAACACCCCGTTTTGATATTCTACAAAAGGATGGTGTTTCCAAGATGAAAGGAAAGCCCGCTTTTCTGAAGAGCCTCTTGTTTTTGCTGACGTTGGCAACCGTGCTTGGGGCCTGTAACGGAAAGCCGCATACCGTAGCGGAAGGAGACAGTCCACAATCCGGACAGGTAGATCCGGACAACGACTCCCGAACAATGCCGAATGCTCCCGGCTCCAAAAACGAAAAAGGAGATCCTGTGGAAATTGTGTTCTATACCAATAACGGCGACTCCGAAGCAAGCTTTGACTACCGGTTTGGTGACCTGATTCGCCAGAAGTTCCCTGACTATTCCATCAAGTATATCCCGAGAACCCAAGGAACCAATCTGGATGAATTGCTTGCCAACAAAACGCGGTTTGATATTTTTTTTCAGTCGATTGGCAACTTCGAGGAATGGGCTTTTCCCTACGGCATTGAATACGACATGTCTGAGCTGATCAACAAGCATCAGGTCGATCTGAATCGTTTTGAGCCCACGATCATCGAAGCGATGAGGCAGGCTTCGGGAGGCAAACTATTCGGGCTTCCGGTGCAAACGAATAACTTGGTTTTGTATTACAACAAGGATCTATTCGATAAATTCGGGGTTGAATACCCCCGAGACGGCATGACGTGGGAAGAGATGGTCAAGCTGTCGCTCCGGCTATCCCGCAACGACGGCAACCGGCAGTATTTGGGATACGTTCATTCTCCGGCGCACACGATTCGCATGAATCCGATGTCGATCCCCAATGTCGATCCCCAAACCAATAAACCAACCATTTATAAAGATGAGCGCTGGAAAACGTTCTACGAAACTTACTTCAAAAGTCCGACAACCGGGTCCGGTTATACGGATCTGTTGACCCAAACCGGAACGGTTCCTAACAATAATAATGCTTTTGTCAAAGATCAAAACGCTGCCATGATGATGTATCTGTCGAGTCTGATCTACGTGTGGGAGGAACAACTGAAAGCCGTAAACTGGGATATCGTCTCCCTGCCCACGGTAAAACCCGGGATTGGCTCACAATCGTACCCGTCTTATTTCGGGATTACGAAGATGGCCAAACACAAGGACGCTGCGATGGAAGTGCTCAAGTTCATGGTTTCCGACGAGTTCCAATCCAATTTGGCCCGCAAAGGCATTATGCCCGTCCTGAACAAGGAACCAATCAAACAGGAGTTTGGCAAGGACTCTCCTTACCGCGATCGGAATATGAAAGCTGTATTTTACAATGATTTCGCACCGATTCCGGAAAGGGCGCCTTATGATGCCAAGATCGTAAACGCGTACAGCTCCTTCTTCACCCAAGCAAATGTCGGGAAATTGGATATCAATAGCGCTTTGCTGCAAGCGGAGGAACAAGCGAACATCGCGATCGAGGAATACAAAAAGAATCAGTAGTCCTGTATAGGGAGGCTATTGGAATGAAGAAATTTCGACACAGAAGCTTTCAAGGCGCATGTGTATTTCTGTTTGTATTCATGATTGGCTTGTTGGCCAACATCACAATCGCCGGCACCCGGGAAGTCTATGCCGCCGGCAATACGTACTATGTCGCTCCCACGGGCAACGATGCCCATCCAGGTACGGAGACGGCGCCATGGAAAACGCTTAAGAAGGCCGCAGCAACGCTTCAGGCCGGCGATACTGCGATCTTTGAGGATGGCGTGTACATGAGCACTCAAACGAGGTTTACGAACAGTGGAGCGGAACATGCGCCGATTACGATTAAAGCGAGGAATAAACAGAAGGCGAAGCTGTTATTTTCCAATTTGACTGCAACATCCAAAATCGTGTTGACGAATAAGCAGTACATCTCCATCTTCGATTTTGAAATCACCCAGGAAGTTAGTGGAACAACAAGCGGGGATATATTCATCGACATGAGCGACTGCTCTCACTGTATCGTCAGCGGAAACTCTATTCACGGCGCCGGTGGAAAAGCTGTGCAAGCACTAAAAGGCGAGCGGATTGAGGTGGTCGGCAACGAAATATACGATTTTGTCAACTTCGGCGTCGTATTGGCGAACATTGATCGGCCGATCATCGCAGACAACGAGATTCGCGAGGTCAGTGCCGCCATTCTGGTGCCGGCCGGCACGCGCAGCGTCCAAATCTCCAATAACCGCATACGTGCAATCGACAAGGTGATGAAGAACGGAATTATACTAGGCGGGAGCTATCCTCCTTCGGTAGCGTATGACACCTACGGGTATCAAGCTTATCATGCGGTTGCCTGGAACAACACCCTAGTTGCGGAACAGCCGGGGATGATCGATACGGCGTTCGCCTTTATCGGGAGTGTGGACAGTGCTGTTTATCATAACATCGTCGTTGATGCCAAATACGCGGTAAGCTTCGCTAATGGGGGAGGAGCGACAACCGGATGGGCGCCGGTCCCGACTTCTTCGACATTTGCCAACAATATTTTTTCGGGCTGCACCGGAAATGCCATTCACATGGTAAACCCGCCCATCCATCTTGCGCACGATTACAATTTGTACTACAACTGTACAAATGCGCCTGTTGAGCCAAACGGCGTCTACGAGGCTCCGCTGCTGACTGATCCGTACCATGACTGGTATCTGAGGGAAGACAGTCCGGCGGCCGGTACAGGAACGGCTCTACACGTTAACGGTTTTTACGGTGAGCCGATAGACGTCGATCTGGACGCTAACGGGAATGTCCGAACAGAACCTGTGCATATGGGGGTTTATGCCAATACAGTACCGAAGGTGGGAGAGATTTTGTACACAGAGCAGTTTGAATATGGAGACGGCGCTTGGACTGTGCAGACGGGAACGATGGAAATTGTAGAAGAAACACCTGGAGGCAACCATGTATTTACAGACCCGAACGCGACTTCGAGCAGCGGCATTTCACGCGCTTACTCAGGGTCTATGAATTGGGTAAGTTATCAGATGAACACAAAAGTGAAGTTCGTTCAGTCTTATAATCCGTCAGGCTGGTTAACGTTGTATGCCCGGTATACCGATGTCAATAACTATTACTTGTTGGAGATCCGGCCGGAGAAAGACTACATCGGACTGAAAAAAAAGGTTGCTGGCGTCGTTACCCCGCTGGAGGAGAAGGAGTGGCATCCGTCAATCGGGGTATGGACCGATGTGCGTCTGGTTATAAATGGAGCTTCGATTCAGGTGTACTTAAACGGCAAGCTGGAATTGGCCGGTTCGGACGGGCAGCTGCAGAACGGAGGAATCGCAGCGGCGGTTTACCAGGCGGATATACAGATCGACGATATAAGTGTAGCGAGAATCGATGCGCCCGCGGGGACGGGCGATCCCGAATCCGGCACCGTGCCGGGCGAGACATACTACGTTTCTCCACGGGGCTCCGATATGAACCCCGGTACCGAAGATAAGCCGTGGAAGACGATGGCTAAGGCTGCCCGTATGGCGCAGCGAGGGAACACGGTTATTTTTGAGGACGGCGACTATATCGAGTTTAGCCCGGCCGTTTTCAAGCAAGGCGGCACCGCAGACGAACGCATTGTATTCAAGGCGCGCAACAAACATCAAGCGGTTATTCAGTATCGGAATTTACCATCCTCCAAAGTGATTTTGACGGGCACCCCTTATATTACGCTGAAAGATTTTGAAATAACGCAGGATCAGCGCGGAACGACTACGTCGGATATTTTCATCCAAGTGCTCGAAGGTTCTAATCACGTTCATATTATCGGCAACAAAATTCACAATGCGTTCGAAGAAGGGGTGAAAGGATTATCTCGTTTCTGATTATTTGGTCGAGGGAAACATCATCTACGATATGGGGCATGAAGGCATTGATTTCGTCAACGTCCAGTCCAGCACGATTCGAAATAATGAGATTTATGACGTTGGACGGGTCGGGCTATTGGCCAAAGGCGGCTCGTCGGATATTGAGGTGTACAACAACTACATCCATAACCACAATGTGAACATGGCTGAAGGCGCGATCTATATGGGGGGATCGACCGGCTATGCCTGGACTCGCGATCCCAGCGTAAACGGCTATGAAGCTTGGAACATGGTCGCATACAATAATGTCATTGTGGCCGATACACTGAACGGGTTACCCAGTATCAACAACGGCATTGGCTTCGTGGGCTCCAAAGACAGTGCGGCTTACAACAATATCGTGATCGGCACGAGGAACGGCATTTTCTTGTACAGCCCTCGAAGCACTCAGCCTCAGGTCGGTTGGGACTGGGACCCGGACAACTTAAATCCGGTGTTTATGAACAATATCGTCATGAATGTGACCGACCATGCCGTCAATGCGGCCGGTACGAAGCAGCCGGTTAATATGGTCCACGATTATAACCTGTACGTTAACAATGCGAACTTGCCTGCTCAGCAAGAACCAAACGGTGTATATGCAGATCCGGAATTCGTCAACTTGGCCGAAGGAAACTGGCATCTGCAAGCAGGAAGCCCAGCGATCGGTGCCGGCAAAGCGATCCCGGAGTTTGTGTTGATGGATGGACAGTCCATCGATATTTCATCCGATTATGATAGCAACCCCAGAGGAAACGTATGGGATATGGGGATCTACAAGAACGGGACGCATTAATCGCACATCCAATATCTCCTTTGCCGGATAAAAGGCTGGCACCTGAATGTGCTGCTTGCCGGAACGGTCGATGAATGATGGCGGAAGAGACACAGAAAAGGATGGACGGCGGGCGGGTCTGCCGCTTTCGTCCTGAATACCGTTTATGGCTCTGGTGAAGATGAAACATGCATGTCATCTGAATACCGCTTCCGGTGTCGTCCATTGTCAATGCAACGCTGATCCAGGCAGGTACTCCGGGAGAGCTGTTCTTCGACTGCGAAGAACTTACGATTTTTCGAACTAAAAAACAACAAAAAGACGACTGCGATTCCACTTATTGGGAGGATAGTCGTCTTTTTGTATTAATTCTCTTGTTTTAAACGTATCATTGATTTTGCCAGCGTCTGTATCCTTCTCCTCCATATTGAAGAGCATTGCCAGTGGAGAGCCTGGAGCAGTGTTCCAGTAGTGTTCCAGTCGCTGATTGCATCAGTAAGCGGTTGTTAGTGGAACGGTTATTGAGGGAACAAATGGATGATACAATACGTGGTGATAGCTGTAAACTGCATTGGAGGTAATATATGTGAAAAAAACACTATTTTTTTTAACCTGTTTAAGTTTATTTATTTTATTGACAGGTTGCAGCTCTCCCCCTACGCTAACGGTTACTGCAGATAAGAAAAAAATCGATACTGTAACGGGAAGTTATTGTTGGTCCAGCTTATTTTCTGAGAAGTGCGTTGATACTATTGAACCTTCCGAATTATTGAAAAAGAAGAAAAACGATCCAGTTGGCCTGCATAAGGCTACGACATTAAATTTTAAGTTTGAGGAAGAGCCCCAAACAGTGGAGGTGCGAATCGAACAATCTAATGCAAGCAGCACATCTGCATCTGTAAAGTTGGAGGATAACCAACTAACACTGCCACAAGAAAACGGGACTTATCTGTACATTGTTTTCTCCAAACATGCCAAGGGGACTGTGACCCACCTTTTTACGATAAATGTAGAATAACTGGCTGTACAATCCTGTACAATTTCAGTAGAAGTAAGAACAGATTTGAATTATCCGTTGTCCAAAAATCAAAACCAGTCTAACACTACGTTACAGTGCCAGACTGGTTTTCTATTTAACGCATGCTGCTAGCTTAAGCCGTTCCACGCGATTTTTTTCTGACCAGAAAGAAATAAGCGAGCATCGCTGCGGCGCTCGTCAATAAAATAATTACGCCCAGCGGAACGGCAGTGTCTTCACCCGCGATGCCGACCAGCGGGGAAACGACCGCTCCCAGCAAGAACGGAATGACCCCCAGCAGCGCAGCAGCGCTCCCTGCCATCCGACTCTGGCTCTCCATCGCAAGCGGGAAAGCCGCGGTTGATGTAATGCCGATTGCCGCTACGAAGAAAAACAACGGAATCACTAAAGCGAAAAGAGGGCCGTGAACGAGGGCCACCACCAAGACAGCGACGCTTGCCAGACAGGCTAGCCATAGGCCGAACAACAGAAAGGTTTGTTCGGATACGCGATGCGCCATCCGCCCGACCAGTTGGGAACCGATGATCAGGCTGATGCCGTTCGACCCGAACAACAGGGCGAATACGGTCGGCGAGGCCCCGTAAATGTTTTGATAAATAAAGGGCGTTCCCGAAACGTATGCGAAAACCCCCGCGATCATAATGCCCTGTGCCAGCATATAGCCGACGAACTGGCGATCCCGCAAGAGCGATCCGTAGTTCCGCAACTGCTCTACGAAATTGCTGGGCCTGCGGCGATCGGGTGGCAGTGTCTCCTGCAGCTGCCATTTGGTCATCGTCAACAGGTAGATTCCCAGCAGGGCGAGCGCTAGAAATACGCCGATCCAAGTGGTGAAAGAAAGAATCCCGCTACCGGTAACCGGCGCTACGAGTGGACCCAAATTACCGACAAGCAAGAGCATCGAGAAAAACTTGGTAAGCTCGTGACCGTTGTACAGGTCGCGCGCGATCGCGCGGGAAATGACAATGCCCGCGGAAGCGGCAAAACCTTGCACGAACCGGAAGGCGATCAAGAGCCCGATATTCGGCGAGAATGCGCAAGCTAACGAGGCGGCCACATAAACGGCCATAGAGATAAGCAGCGGATAACGTCTGCCATAAACGTCGCTCAGCGAACCCATGACGAGCTGGCCGATGCCAAGTCCGAGCAAACAAGCGGTCAGGCTGAGTTGCACCAGCGAAGCTGTCGTATCGAATTGCTTCACAATCTCCGGAAACGCCGGTAAATACATATCGATCGTAAAAGGCCCGAGTGTCGAAAATAATCCGAGCAGTAAAGCCAGTCTAACCACATGCTGATTGTTCTTGTTGTTCATAATAAAGCGAATCTCCTATTCTTCATTCCATATCCGAAACTCTTATTCTCTTATTTGCCGATTTCGGAGCTGCACAAGGGAGCCGGAAGCCGGCTTGTACGATTCCGAGACGAGAGTCTGTTTTTCATCCTATCACAACTGTGCGGATTTCGACAACCAATGATGGGGGGGGGGCGAGCTGAATTGTTATCGGCGTTTTGGCTGCATCGTCCATCATCCCTGAATCTTGTAAATTGCATGCGAAACCGCCGAATTTATCCTGCTTTTGCCGGAATGAGGAGGTGTTAGTGGATCGGATGCCCGCCGAATAAGGGGAATTTTCGACTTTCTGTGCTAATATTATGCAGTTTTTGTTGAGAACGACTATAATAGTATAAGTTTGGTTCGTTCAGTTCCTTAACATCCATATCGACGGGGAGGAGATTCGTATTGACCTGTATTTGATTCTTTTTGGTGTAGGGATTCTGCTCGTGGTATTAGCCATGTTCCATGTGGACTTGGGAGACTACATCGGTATTGAAACTTTGACCCTTGCATGCTGTTTCATGTCGTTTGGAGCTTGTGGTTACATAACCCGCAACTGGATCATCGCAGCGGTGTTTGCTATCATTTTCACAATTGCCGTTCATTTCTTAGTGGTAGTCAAACTCCGCAAGATGCAGAACTCCAATGGAGCTTCTGAGGCCAGTTTGGTCGGTATGAGTGCTATCGTAACGGTCCCGATCTCGGAAACAGGCGTGGGTGAGATTTACTTCCCAAGGGGGATTTCCGTTTCCAATCAACCTGCCAGCAGTTTTGACAAGGTCGCGATACCTAGCGGCAGGAAGGTCCACGTCATTGATGTGAAAGACGGCATTTGCCTGGTAAGTAAAATAATAGATCTGGACGAGGAGGAATAATTCTATGTTTGAGTTAAGCAGCACACTGATTCTTGGCGGTATCGGGGTAGCCGTACTAATCGTGGCGGTATTGGTATTTATTAACCGCTACCGTACGGTTTCTTCCAACGAAGCGATGATCGTCACAGGGAACATGCTCGGTTCGAGGAACATCGTCGAATCGGAGAACCAAAACGGCGGCCGGATCAAGATCATCAAAGGCGGCGGCGCGCTCGTTCTGCCAGTCGTGCAGGTTGAAAAGCGTCTGAGCTTGAAATCTCACATGATTGAGGTCAAAACACCTGAGGTGTACACAGAAGAAGGCGTTCCGGTTCAGGTGGACGCGACAGCTCTCATTAAGGTCGGCAGTATGATCGAGGATATCGCCAAAGCAGCCGAGCGTTACCTGGATAAGTCCGATGAAGTCCTCAAGCTCGAAGCGGGCGAGGTGCTTGAAGGTCACCTCCGTTCCATTCTCGGTTCGATGACGGTAGAGGAAATTTACAAAAACCGTGATAAGTTTGCTCAAGACGTGCAGGCAGTTGCCGTGGTTGACTTGAAGAAAATGGGTCTGGCCATCGACTCCTTCACGATCAAAGACGTTCGCGATAAACACGAGTACCTTGCTTCTCTCGGTAAACCCCGGATTGCGCAGGTGAAGCGCGATGCTGACATTGCCGAAGCGGAAGCTCTGCAGCAAGCCCGGGTTAAAAAGGCGGAAGCTGAGCAAATTGCCCGCCAGGCCGAGCTTGAGCGTGAAGCGAAGATTGAAGAAGCTACCAAAGATCGCAACCTGAAAGTGTCGCAGTTTAAAGAAGAGTCGGACAAAGCGAAAGCGAAGGCGGACGTTGCCTACTCGGTACAAAAAGCGGTTTCCGACCGCGAAGCTGTCGAGGCGGAGATGCAAGTGCAAAAGATCAAGCTTGAGCGTGAGACGGAACTCGCTGAGAAGCAAGTTGCCCTCACAACCCAAAAGCTCGAGGCGGAAGTTAAGGTTAAAGCCGATGCCGAGGTTTACGAGCGTTCACAAAAAGCCGAAGCGGCTAAAATCGAGCAAGAGCGCCAAGCTGAAGCTGATGCGACGAAACGCCGTCTGCAAGCGGAAGCTGAATCTAAGGCGAAAGAGCTGGAAGGGAAAGCCGAAGCCGAAGTGACCAAGGCGAAAGGTCTTGCCGAAGCGGCTTCTACACGTGAAAAAGGTTCCGCTGAAGCTGACGTTGCTCAGCGTCTGGCGCAAGTCGAAGTCGAGAAGGAAATGGGTCTTGCCGACGCCGCGCTGAAACTGGGTCAACTGCGTTATGTCGAGCTGATCACAGCGGTTCTGCCTGAAGTTGCAGGTAAGATTGCCGAGCCAATGGCCAACATCGATAAGCTGACGATCATCGACGCTAACGGCAACGGTGAAGCCGGAAGCGGTATGGGGAAAGTTACGAGCCAAGTGACGAACCTCATGAAGTTCCTGCCGGAAGTGGTAAACGATATGACGGGGATCAAGCTGGGTGACGTTCTTGCCCACATGACCAACGGCCGTGTCGGTCAAACGGGTGAATTCGACCCGAACAGCATCGCCCAGCTCTTGAAGCAGGCTAAAGGCGTTGATCCTCAAGTTCTTTCACTTCTTCTGCAAAGCGCCGGTATCAGCGGTCTGACGGGTACAAACTCCGCACCTGTAATGGAAACGTCCAGCAGTGCCGCTGCGGAATCTTCCTCCCAAACGGAAGGGGTTGGCAGTGAAATCGGTGAGAAAGCTTCCCCGGAGAATGACAAGTAGATCCTAGCAAGACGGAAAGAGAGTAGTGTGGTTTCACGCCGGCTGCTCTCTTTTTTCGTGCGTTCCTCCAGAACTAAGCGGCTAACTCTCATTTCCACCATCTACCTGCGTTGTTATCGGTTCATTTTTTTTATTGATAAGCTGCAGTTCCCTCCTTCATTAGTTATTACCGCAGATAAGAAAAAAATCGATACGGTAACCGGTAGTTATTGTTGGTCTGGCGCATTTTCCGAGAAGTGTGTTGACACGCTTCCACCTTCCGAATTATTGGAAGTTAAGAAATACGATCCGGTTAAACTACCCAAGGCCGCAACAATCAATTTGAAGTTTGATGAAGAACCCCAAACAGTTGAGGTGCGAATCGAACAATCTGGCGAAAACAGCACTCCTGCATCCGTAAGGCTGGAGGATAACAAATTAACACTGCCACAAGAAAACGGGATTTATTTGTACCATATTTTCGCCAAATATAGCAAGGGGACGGTCACCTACATGTTTTCGATAAATGTAGAATAACTGCCTATATTTTTTGGGGCATCCTGCTCGCAAGCAAGAGGGGAACGGGCTCAAGTGGAGGCGGGTGGTTCCCACACCACCATATTCGCAATGACCTGGTGCCCTCTCCCTTCCCTTTCCTTTCCCTTTCACCTACAAGGTAGAGGGTTGCACGCAAAAGGGGCTGTCTCCAAGATATTCTGCGATGTGGGGAGCCCCGCCCCGGACCGATTCCTTAAGTAAAAGGACCTCAGCCTCCGCATTCCAGTGGAAGTTGAGGTCCTTTCGTTTCTAAGTTCGGGACGTTCTCCGGTGATCCGACAACCGACATGCCGACGTACAGGTTCGTCTCCGTCGCGGCCGGATTTGCGGCGATAATTTCCTTCGCAAGATCGACGCCCGTTCGGCCGGACGTAACTCCTAGCGCGCGGTGTTTCGCTGCATGACGGTGGTCGGTCGACCGCATGCCCTATACCCACCGGCGCGCGATAATGTCATGCATCTGCCCGGCGAAAGATGAGGCGGACTCCAGGCCTGCCCAAAACCATTCCATGCCTTGCTCCAGATCCAGAATATCCATCGGATTCGGAAACAGCTCGTGCAGGAAATAACTGTTTTCGATATCGTCGTTATGAATATTTAGCGAATGCAAATAATCGTCGCTCCATACTTGCCGGTTTACTTGCTTCAGTACGGAGATGAAGTGGGTCTGCTCGACCATGGATTTCTGGACATCTTCCCGGATCGAGGTCTGAATGAACAGATTGGCCAACTCGGAATTGCGGCACGTGGCAGGAATCGCGAGTAAGTTAGCCACTACTGTCGTTGCTTCCGACGGGCCGAATGGCATCGCAGTAACTTGAGGTTCGAACGGCATTTGCTTTCTCCAACCGGCCAATTCCATCGATGTTGTCAGCACCATGGCCGCCCGCTGTCTGGGAAAGGCGTCCCCGTTGATAAGAAAACGCCGGCTCTGGAACAAGGTTGCAATCTTGTAGCGGAAGAGCAAGTCATGGATAAAGTCCAGCGAGTTTTGAAGCGGTTCCACTTGCTCGGACTTGGTGAAGAAGCGGACATCGTTTTGCAGAGCAAAAACAAGCCATCGGCTGAAAGTGGATGACAAGGATAGGCCGTACTGGTCTGTGATGCCGTCGCCGTTCGTATCGAGCGTTAATTTTTGGGCGGCGCGCAGCAGATCCTCCCGCACCCAATCGGCGGTTGGCTTCGGTACGTTATATTTGTCGAACAGCCCGGGATTGTACGCCATGAAGATGGTTGAGAACGTCACCGGGATCGCTTTGAACCGGCCGTTCTCCTGAAAGGCCGACAACAGCTTCGGATATATGCCGGAGGCGGATTTGGATACGGAGCCGTGAAGTTCGCTGAACGCCGTGTCGTTCTCGATATCCGCGTACTGCCGATCCGTAATCAACAGCAGGTCGGGCTCCATGCCGCCGTTCATACAGTCCCAGAACGAACCGGCGGGATAGCCGACCACTTTCACCTGGACATGCGGATTCTCGCGCTCGAAGGTTTCGATGACGATCGGGAGACAAGCGTTCATAAATTCGGAAGGGGACGTGCAGACGATATGCAGCGTCTTATGCTGCTCCCCCGGTATAACCAGATCGGGCGAAACCATCGAGCCGCGGGAAGGCTGTTTGACAATAAGGCCTTCCTGCATAAGTTTATCCAGGGTAGCTCTGACGGATGTCCGGCTCATCCCGTAATATTCGCTTAACCGGTTTTCCGACAACAGGTAATCACCGGGCTTGATGTAGCCCGAGTAGATTTGCTCGCGTAAAATATTGGCCAATTCCGTATATCTCAGTTCGTTTTCTCTGCGCATGGGAACCTATCCTTTTCTAAAATCATCGTATCGCTATTGTAGCAAAGCAAACCGGAATCATACAACATGGTTTTCGAACAACGGCCTATATTTTTCCTTGTCAGATGGTGTGAAACCTTATATACTTTAAATCGTCCGGTATCATACCGGTTTAATCATTTGAATATAAACAAGCTGGAGATGAATCTTGAACGAAATGGGGGAGACATTTTTTTTACGAAAAGCAGGCGATCAGGGCAGCAGGGCAGCAGGGCAGCAGAAGCAGCAGGGCAGCAGGGCAGCAGAGCAGCAGAGCAACAGAGCAACAGAGCAACAGAGCAACAGAGCACTAGTTTCAACAAGTTGCGAAAATCCTAGATGCCTCACTAAACAGAGCTTTTAAACGAAGCTATGTCCATGCCGGATCAGCCTGTGCAAAAGGCAGCTTTACTTTGATGTCTCGGTCCGCTATAAGACTTTTGCGAACTGCGACCGTAACCACATTTGAAGCGTTAACCAAAGCTTTTAAACGGTTGAAGACGTTGCGTTGACCTACTGCTATTCTTGGGAGAAAAGATTTTATTATAACCGGTATGACTCCGGTTGTAACTTTGTTTTAACACAAACTGGCTGCGAAAAGGGCATTGGGGGAACGCATATGAAACTGGCACGAATCGCGATTTGGTTCGATCCGGAAGTTGCCGAAGCTCGCTGGCGCTACGGAATGAATGTATTTGAAGCTTACTTGGAGGAACTGCTGAATCATCGGGGAATAACGTATGAGATGCCGAAGCGGCTGGATGACTTGCAGCGAAGCCGGTACGATCTGGTGCTGGTTGCCTTGGCCGCCGAGACGGAGGCTACCGTCGATGTCCTGCACCGCTTCGCCAGCGAGGGAGGGGGCGTCGTCTTGTTTGCCAATCTGAACCGGATGGCCGCAAGATTCGGATATACCAGGCAGCCGCGGTACCACTCCGGGTATGCTTCCTTCGGCTCCGGCGGGAAAGGAACGGATGGCTCGGAATCCAGGCCGCTGCGCTTTCTCGATGCTTTGCCTTGGCGGCCATTCGAAGAAAACGCCGCTTCGGCCGGGAAGCTTGGGGAAATCCGCTTGGATGCGCTGCAGGACGATGCCCGCGACGCCGATCATGAGGTGCTGCCTGCGCTTCTCCGTTTTCGGGTCGGCGCCGGCTTCGTTGACCGTTGGTCGGTCGGGCTGCTGACGACAATCGTGGGGCTGCAGCAAGGGTCCGCGCCGCTTGCCGAGGACGGAGCTCCGGCACCGGATGGCACCGCTTCCGTAAATGACGGAATTTTGAAGGCGGACGATACGATAGAGATGTGCTGGCGGCGCGACCGACGGGTCAGCGAGACCGGAGCTCCCTATTTCGCTTATCCCTACGCCGACGAATGGCGCGAGGTCATAATCGGACATCTCGTTCGGCGTGCGGCCGAGCACGGCTGGAGCGTTCCGTATATCGGCTACTGGCCGCCTGGGGTCGAAGCGGTCGCGATGATTTCCCACGACAGCGACGGCAATGACGAGGAGCACGGCATGACGACGCTTGAGCTGATGAAGGAGTGCGGGATCCGTACGACCTGGTGCATGATCGAGAGCGGTTACAGCCGGAAACTATATGACCGGATCGAGCAGGACGGCCATGAAATCGCGTTCCACTATAATGCGATCGACCGGAACGGCTATTGGGCTGAAGCTGAATTCAAGCGCCAGCTGGATTTTTTGAGAGCGGTTGCAAGCGATACGGACGTTGTGTCGAACAAAAACCACGTTACCCGCTTCGAGGGCTGGGGCGAACTGTTCCGCTGGTGTGAAAAGTACGGCATCGAGAGCGACCAGACGAGAGGGCCGAGCAAGAAGGGGAACGTCGGCTTTTTGTTCGGAACATGCCACCCCTACCGGCCGATCGCCTGGTCGGAGGAACGAAACCGGCGGTACAACGTGCTGGAGATCGGGTTTTTGACCCAGGATCTGGATCATGGCAAGTGGACGGACACCAGTGTAATCGTTCCTTTCCTGGAGGAAGTGCGCCGTGCTGAAGGGGTTGCCCATTTCCTGTTCCACCAAGTGCATCTTCACCAAAAACAGCCCGTCCGGGAAGCGTTCCGGCGCACGGTCCAGGAAGCGAAGGCGCGAGGCTTCGAATTTTGGACCGGGAAGCGGATCAACGACTGGGAACGGGCCAGACGGGGCCTGCGAATCGTAAGCGTCGCGGACGATGGGGCAATCTCCGTCGCAGCCGGGACGGGGGAAGCAGAGAAGATCGAGGCGGTGCTGTATATTCCGGTTCCGGAGGGAGGAAGCGGAAGCGGCGAGCACTCGCACGCTTCATCCGTCACGGTGCGTTATGGCGTTCCGACGATCCGAACTTCGACCGGAACGACGCCGCTTATGCGATCCGTAAAGTAGTCCGTCATCCGCAGTCTGAACCGAAAGCGAGTTGAGAATGAACAAATGGTCATCACGAACGCAAAGCGCAGGGTCACCCTGTATACCCCAAGCAAAATCGCCAATGCGCGGGCGAATATCGCAACCTGCCGATGGGCCCGTGACTTGATGGAGCGGGCGACCGCCAAGGCGGACGAGGCTTTGTCGCGCGGAGCGGACTTCTGGTGGAGCCTGATTCCTCCCCAGTCCGTTCCACGCAGCTACGCTACGAACCAGGTGGAAGGTTCACCGATTACCGGAAAAGCGTTTCTCGCTATGTACGGCCCTTACGGTTACACGCTGGATCTGGACGAACCTTGGACAATAACGGACCCGAGCAGCGGCTATCAATTCCCGACCAACGACTTCGCCGCTTATTACGCCAGCGGTCTCGACCGGCACGGCATCTTCGATCCGCGACTCGCGGACCGACGGCTTCTTGTAAACACGCGTTATCCCGGCAAAGGGGAGTCGTGGGGGGTCGACGACGGCTTCGGATGGGTGGACGAACACGGCAACCGGTGGACATTCGTCGCCTATTACCATCACTTTTTGTGGAAAAACGTAGTGATGGACGTACTTACCGGCCTTCGGGACGCTTATCTGTATACGGGCGATATTCGTTATGCCCGGACAGGAGTCATCCTGCTGGACCGGATCGCAGACGTTTATCCCGATATGGATACGCTGCCTTATGACAAAGCGGTATTCCTTAATTCTCACGGCGGAGACGGTCTCGGCAAAACGATCGGCTCGATATGGGAAACCCGCCTCGTCAAATTATACGCAAGCGCTTACGATGCGTTCTACCCGATGATGGACGACAGGGAAACGATTGACTTCCTTGCGCAAAAAGCGCGGCGGTACGGCCTGGCCAATACGAAAAACACGGCGGAGGCGATCCGCCTGAACATCGAGAACGGCATAATCCGGGAAGTATATCCGGGGGTACGAACCGCGCGCATCCGCGGCAATACGGGCTACCACCAAAGCGCTCTGGCGATGGCGGCCGTCGTGCTCGACGAGCCCGGTACGACGGAGGAGTGGCTGCAATTCGTCTTCCAGTCGGGCGCGTACTTGAAAAAGCCCGCCCATCACATATCCGGCGGCAACATGCTGGCCTCGCTCGTCAATCTCGTGGACAGGGACGGCCATGGCGACGAAGGCTCTCCCGGCTACAACAGCGGCTGGCTGGAAGGTTATATGCTTATTTCCGATCTATTGTCCGGATACGACAACAGGCCGGAGAGCGCCGATTTGTACCGGAACGTAAGGCTGAAGCGCATGTTCCACTCCCAGCTTCCGCTGATCATGCTGGACCGGTATACAGCCCAGATCGGGGATACGGGGCTGACCGGCAACGCCTTCCGCCTGATAGATCTGAAGGTGGCCGTGAAAGCCTACGAGTTATATCGCGAACCGGTGATGGCTCAAGTCGCCTATTTTCTGAACGGGAATTCGGCAGAGGGCATTCACGGCGATATATTCTCGGAAGAGGCGGACCGCCTGGCGGCTAGGATCAGACATGAGATCGATACGCACGGCGAGTGGAAGCCGCGGAGCGATCAGATGACCGGCTTCGGCTTTGCCGTTCTGCGGGATGGAGACAAAGCGGACCCGGCCTTCGGAGATACGAGGCGGGACATCTGGATGTATTACGGGCGTTCGGGGACGAGTCATGCCCATCGCGATAAGCTGAATATCGGCGTGCACGCTTTCGGTCTGGACTTGAGCCCTGATCTCGGATACCCGGAGGCGACGGGGATGTGGCCGAAGCGGCATGAATGGGAGAACAATACGATCAGTCACAATACGGTCGTCGTGGATAACCGGAAGCAGAAAGGTTCCTGGGTCGGCCTTCCGCGCCATTTCGACGACGGTCCGCAAGTACAGCTGATCGAGGTGGAGGACCCGCAGGCGTATCCGCAAACCGATCTGTACCGGCGGACGACCGCTATGATCCGGGTGGATGAGACGAACAGCTACACCGTCGATTTTTTTCGCATCAAGGGAGGCGGCGATCACCGCTACAGCTTCCACGGGACGGTAGGCGGCGTTAGCGTCGAAGGACTGCGTCTCGTGCCGCAGACGGACGAAACGGGACAGTTCGCCGGAACCTACGCCGGACCGGACGTCCCTTACGGGATTCCGAACGATGCCGATCCCGAGGAGAAGCTGTATCGGGGAAGCGGCTATCATTACTTGAGGAATGTGGAGCGCGACACGGTTCCCCCTGAACAGTTCAGCGTCGATTGGGCGGCCGTTGACTTTCGCGGCCTTTCGCCGGATGCCAGAGACGTTCATCTGCGGTTGACCATGCTGGGAAAGGTCGACGACGTAGCTCTGGCCGATGGCGTGCCTCCACAGAAACCGACCAACCCGCCGTCCCTGAAGTATGTCATCGCGCACCGGCAGGGGAACGATCTCGAGTCGATTTTCAGCTCCGTGATAGAGCCTTACCGGGGGCGCCGGTTTATCCGGTCTATCGAACCGCTGGAGGTGAGGAGGGCTGACGGGACGATTGCAGGGAACTTCGAAGCGAGAGCGATCCGCATCGCGCTGGAGGGCGGCAGATCGGATACGGTCGTCTGCACGCTGTCGTCGGATACCGAGTATATCGTGGACGGGACGCTGAAGTTTGCCGGATTTTTCGGCGTATACGCGGAGCAGGACGATCGCGAAGTGTTCGTCTATGCGAATGACGGCCGGTTCACGGACTTCTCCGGCGAGAGACGCGCGTTTGCGGCGGGGACGGTCGTTGATTTTACGCGGGAGCTTTCCTTTCGCAACGTACTCGTGGTGGAACTGGACGCATTGCCCGGGGACGGCGCCAGCGATACATGGGAAGATTGGATCGGCCGTTTCGTTTATGTCGCGAATGACGGAATCCGCAATGCGGCTTATCGGATCGAGCATGCCGAACGACTCGGCGGCGCGCGTTACCGTCTCGATATCGGGGAAGCGTCCTTGGTGCGGCAGTATGCGGATGCCGACGATTTTTCCAAAGGATACGTGTACGACATTGCCGAAGGGGCAGCCTTCCGTATACCTTTGTCTCATTTGATCGTCAGAGAGAATAACCGTAAATCATAAGGGGGATGTTCACCATGTCTGTTAAAAGGTATGCCGCACCGGTAGTGATCATGGTTGCCGCCATCGTATTGGCGTCGGCCTGCTCGGGTGAAAGGGAAGGGAAGCGAGGGGGAACCGACTCGGATTCCTCTCAGCTCCAGGAGCAAACGCCGGCCAAAAGAGAACCGGCGGAGGTGGTGTTTTATTCGAATAATAACGATCCGACGGAAAGCTTCGACTACCGTTTCGGCAATACGCTGCGCAAGAAATTTCCCGAATATACGATCAAATATATTCAAAGCCAAGGCATCACGCTTGAGCAAATGATCGCGACAAATACGACGTTCGACATTTTCTTCCAATCGATCGGGAATTATGAAAACTTTATGGTGCCGGCCGCGCTCGAGTACGACATGACCGAGCTGATCCGCGAGCACAAGGTCGACCTGAACAAGTTCGAGCCGACGATCATCGATGCGGTGCGGCAGGCTTCCGGCGGGAAAATGTACGGCTTGCCCGTCTTCACCAGCAATCTCGTCCTTTATTACAATAAGACGTTATTCGACAAGTTCGGCGTGCCGTATCCGAAATCCGACGCCACTTGGGAGGAAACGATCGCAACGGCCAAGAAGATGGCCCGCATCGAAGGCGGCGTCTCCTATTTCGGCATGACCCATTCCCAGAAGCATATGTTCCGGTTAAATCCGCTCTCGATCGCGAATGCCGATCTGGCATCCAACGCGCCCACCATCAATAAGGACGAACGCTGGAAAACGTTCTATCGCACGCTGTTCATGGACCCTTTCCAGGATTCCGTCGTAACCGATTATATGAGAACTTCGGGGAAAATTCCGGATATCTACGATTTTACCGATAAGCAGAGGGTAGCGATGTTCCCTTATTTGTCCAGTCTGATCTACGCATGGGAACAGCAGCTTAAGGCGTTCAACTGGGATATCGTCGCACTGCCCTCCTTCTCCAATCTCCCGAATACGGGCTCGCCTTCTTATCCGACCTACTTCGGCATTACGAAAACATCCAAGAGCAAATCGGCCGCTATGGAAGTATTGAAATATATGGTATCCGACGAGTTTCAGATGGAACTGGCCCGAAAAGGCATCATGCCGGTCTTGAAAAACGATGAGGTGTTGAAAACGTTTGGTACGGAATCGCCGTTCAAGGATAAAAACCTGAAAGCCGTATTTGAGAAAAAATTTGCACCGAACGCTCCCAAAGCCCTTTACGACGCAAAGCTGATCGATCTGTACACGTCCTACGGACTGAAGCTGCAAAAGGGCGAGCTCGATCTGAATACGGCACTGCGCCAGGCGGATGAGGATGCTGTAAAAGTAATAGCAGAGGCGTTAAACAAGTAATGGATATTACCTCATAACAGGAGGTCGTGCACATGTCCGAAAGCAAAACGGCAATCAGCCGGCGCAAGCTGTTATCCGGGATGGCGATGGCGATGGCCGGAGCCGCCTCGGCCGCAAGCTTCGGTTATTCCGCGGCAGCTATGCCCGGCTCCGTAACGGAGTCCGTCTATGGCGGAAGGTCGGAGGACTGCTGCGAACAGCTCGCTGCCGATCTGGCCGACGGGGCGGACCCGGCCAAGGGAGCGGAGCTTATCGGCTACGGCGGAGGAACGGTGGCCGGGGTGCTGGGAGCGCTGATCTACACAGGCGGCAAAAATTATGCAGACGTGCAGACGGCGCTCGACGCAGCGCAAGGAAGGACGATTCGCTTCTCGCCGGGCACTTACGATTTTACGGGCGGCACGCCGATCGTTCGATCCGGCACCCGTCTGGCGGCGGAGGGCGACGTGATCATTCTGCAGCCGAATCCGGGCGCCTATGCGGGCTTCGCCGTCGAGCCCGGGAGCCGGGACATTGCGATCGACGGCTTCGACATACGCGGTCCGTGGTACGGCACAGGCGTGCCCGACTGGGTGAACGGAGACCAGGATGCAGCGATCTGGAACGCCCAATACGCTGAAAATATCGGCATCGATATACGGGGCCGGTGGTATCAGCGGGGTGTCCTCGGCTACAACGCCGCTCAAATGCAAGCGCTTACCGATGTAGGGGAACGAATCGTCGTCGAGAATTGCCGGATCGAGGGATTCGGCCAGTCGGGCATCCTTGCCGACAACGTCACCTCTTTCCGCGCGATCAACAATAAGATCAGCAGATGCGGCCGGGACGGCATCCGCTTGTACGGCATCGTCAATGGCACATGCATCGGCAATACGATAGAGCAGCTGTCTCCCGGGTTTGCGGGCGCGAAGCCGAACTACAACGTGTACGGCATCGCCGTCACGCGGCTTCATGGCAGCACGAGCGTGCCTGATCCGAATCTGACGATTGGCCGGCCGTCGGATAACGTAAATATCGCCTTCAACCATGTCAAGGGAGCAACGACATGGAAGTCGCTGGACACCCACGGGGGTCGCAATATCCGGTTCATCGGCAACGTGACGCGGGGATCGTATATCGCCATCGGCATCGACGAGGGCGGCTCCAACGATACGAACGGCAAGGCTCCGCCGCGTAATATCGTATGCGTCGGCAACGAGCTGATCCTGGAGCCGACGGACCCTTACCGGAGAGCGGCCATTACCGCCTTCAGCCCGGGCGGAACGGACGATCTGATCGGGCGCAGCCTGATTGTCGCGGACAACTATATCCAAGGCTACGGCTACCATCCGAACGACGGTGCCGTCAGCATCTCCTTCTTCGAAAATGTGACCGTTTGCGGCAATGTGTTTCGCAATTCACTGCGATCCGCGCTTACACTGCGGAATACGGTCAAAGATTTTTCGTTCACAGGCAATGTCGTAGACAACGTTCAGGTGAGCGACTACAATGTCGCTTTCGGAGTGCTCGTGGCTTCAGGCAATGTAAGCGGTGTCATAAACGGCAATACGTTTCGCAATCGCGATCAACCGTTTATGACCGCCGGCGTATCGCTTCCGGCTCCGGCGTCCGGTTACGGAGTCAAGGTCGGGAAGGACAACTCCTTCTACGGAGGGATGAACGCAAAGGTGAACACAGCGGCCAACGAAGCTGGAGGGTCGTGGTTTCTGACGCCGGTCGCCTATGGGCATATCCGCTTGAACGGCACCGATGCGATCCTGAGGGCGGGAAAGGGGATTGCTTCCGTAACGAGAGCCGGTACCGGCTTGGTCGATATCGTCCTTGGCGAAGCGTTGGGCTCGGCGGACAGCGTCGTCCCGCAAATCACGGCGAGAGGCGGCGCGGCACTGGTCTATTCGGTCGTATCGTCCGCTGCGAACGGTTTTCGGGTGCGGATTGCCAATCCGGGCGATATTCCGGTTGATAGCGATTTTTATGTTACGGTGCTTGGCTATTAAGGTTTGGGAAAGCCGTTCGCACCGGCGGGTATCGTCAGCTTTTCCAAGGCAAGCTTGCTCGTTAAGCCCTGCTTGGACGGATCATTCCGGGGAATGAATCCGCCCGACAGGGCTTTTCATGTTGTCGCCGGCAGCAGACTGCCACAGTGCCCCGTGATGAAACAAAATATATGTGCGAATGAAATAATCGTGCATGTTCGGGCGATGATCGCCTCTATATAATGAAATAAAAGTTATGGATCAGCGATATTCCCTATTAATGAACCGACATGATGAGAAGAAAGAAGGGACCCGTATGCAGGATAATGTCAAACGAGAACAAATAAAAACGCAGGTGCTCGTCCTGGGCGGCGGCGCCGGGGGGATTGGAGCGGCAATCGCGGCGGCGCGCGAAGGCGCGGAAACGATAATCGTGGACCGGCAAGGCTTTTTAGGCGGAAATATGACGATCGGCTTGCCTTTATTGGCTTTTTTGGACGCTGGGGGACGGCAGGTGACCGGCGGGCTGCCCCAGGAGATCGTGGACCGTCTGATCGAACTGGACGGTTCGTTCGGCCACCGGGCATGTCCCTTGCACAATTCGACGACGGTGATTGACCCGAATCTAATGAAAATCGTGCTTTTCGAAAAAGTAAAAAAATACGGGGTGCGTCCGCTGCTCCATTGCGAAATTATCGGGACCACCGTCAAGAACGGCGAGCTGCAATCGGTTATTGTGAAAGGCAAAGGCAAAGAAATCGAACTGTTTGCCGACGTATTTGTCGATGCGACAGGGGACGGCGACGTTGCGTTTATGGCGGGAGCCGAATTTGAAAAGGGGCAGTATGCGAACGGCGAGACGCAACCCCCCACCTTAATGTTTACGGTTGGAGGCTTCGAGCTGGAACGGTTTATGAATTTTCTGGAGGAACACCCGGAAGAGCTCAAGCACGGTTCCTCGATGAAAATACGTCCCGGATATACGGCCCAATTTCTGCGGGCCAGCGAAAATCATGTGTTCGTCGGATTAAAAAATACGATATCCCGGCTGAGACAAGAAGGGAAATGCCCGATTGATCGTGATACGATTATTTATATCAACTTGCCGCGGGAAGGGCATATCGCTTTAAACTGTATTCGCATCCTGAACTTTGACGGCACCCGGATCGAGGAGCTGAGCCGGGGCGAGGTGGAGTCGCATTTGCAGATCCTCCCCCTCATCCGGATGCTGAAGGAGCATATCCCCGGCTTTGAACATATTTATTTGTCCTCCATCGCGCCGTTTCTGGGCATCCGCGAAACCCGCCGGATCAAAGGCATGCAGATGATACGCGAAGACGCGGCGGTGCAAGGAGTCATTCCTGAGGACACGATCGCTTTAGGATCGTATATTATCGATATTCACAGCGGCTCGGGGGATTCGACACTGATCCGCTCGCTTGCCGGCCCTTATGGCATCACTTATGGGGCGACGATTTCCAAAGATATTAAGCGGCTCATGTTAAGCGGCAGGTGCATCAGCGTGGACCCGGTTGTATTCGGTTCCTCCCGAGTGATGCCTACTTGTATGGCCGTAGGCGAAGGGGTGGGCATCGGGGCCGCGATAGCGGCGAAGCAAAATATCACGCCCGAAGAGGTGGATGTGCAAATGATCCGGCAAAAGCTGCGGGAGCGTGGGGCGATCCTATCTTTGGACGGGCACGGGTAACCGCTGCTCCGGCCAAGCTTCCTTTGCAGGCGGAAATGGTTTGAAAGAGGAGCGGTAGCATGTGCGATGAAGCGGTTTCGGATGGCGGAGCAGACTGAAGGAGCGGAGGAGGAGAGCGTTATGCGCGAAGGGCAATTGACTTTTTTCGGCGGGGTAGGAAAGTCGGGAGGCGTACAGGTTGTTTACGGGAAAGGTGATCAGGGGCTTTTGTTCGATTTCGGCGTAGAGCATAGCAGTCTGCTGTTCCCGAAGCAGTTGACGCTGTACGAGCCGGTAGGAGCGACGCCCGGCCGGGAGCTGCGGCAATATGTGCTGGGCGGGATGACCGCGCCGCTGGTTCAGCTGTATGACCCGGATCAGCTCGGCGGATTGGATATGCAGAAGGTGAGCCAGGTATGGGGCGATCGGCAGTTTCCTTCGTACGGGCGGATCAGCGTGTTTATCGGGCATATGCATACGGACCATATGGCTGTTCTTCCTTATGCGAAGCCGGGCCTTCCCGTCTATATGAACCGCGACGCGTATGCCTTGTATCGGGGCATGGTTGCAGGAGGACACTCTCCGGATACTTCGGCGCAGATTCAGGCATGCGAGGATCTAAGCGTCGTCGATTTCGGCGAATTTGCGATGCAGGTTGTCGAGATGGACCATAATGCGACGGGTTCAGCGGGAATCCTCATCGATGACGGCGTCCACAAAATCGCATATACGGGAGACTGGCGGCGGCACGGCAAACATCCGGAGCGGATCGACCGGTTCATCCGGTTATGCCGCGAGAGACAGGTCGACCTGCTGATTACGGAAGGCACGCGTCTGGCAGCCGACCCGTCCGCCGAAGTTCCGCGTCAGCTGACGGAGGACGAACTGCTGGCCGGGTTCTCCGATAGGGTGAGTGAAGCGGAGGGACTCGTGTATGTGCAAATGTCGCCCCGCGATCTGGAACGAATGGCTAACCTGATGGCCATTGCCAACAAGAACGGGCGGGAGATCGTGATGGAGGCGTCCCATGCCCTGATCTGGCATGCCGCCAATCGTGAGGGGCTGCGCATTCTGGAGGGGCATCCGGCTCTCGGCGCGGATATCCGGGTGATCGATGCAACCGTGACGAACCCGACAACGATGCCTTACAGGACGATTTCGCTGGAGGAAGTGGCCGGGCGTAAACAGCAATACGTGTACTTTTTCAAATTTCCCGATCTTGCCCATCTGATAGAGCTGGAAACGCTTGGCGATCTGCAGGGGCGATCGCACTTCATTCAGTCTGATTACAGCGTAAAGCTGGAGCATCCCGATGTGGCCAAATATTTGAAAACGTTTGGCATTACAGGCCATTCGTTGTGCAACGGAGGGCATGCGCATCCCGAGGCGATCGCCGACATGATCGAGGGGATTGCGCCCAAGGCGGTCATAACGCTGCACAGCCGTCATCCAAGATCGCAACATACGAGAGGCGTTTACGCTTATCATCCGGAAAAGGGCGAGACGGCGACAGTTTCGTCTATCCTGGCTTCGGCCACCCTTGCCGGAAACCGAGCCTGAAGCCGGCTTGGAGCTTAAGCGACTTATTACGATAGCGGGGGGACAGAACCAGGATGGCTGTAATCACTTTCGTCAGACACGGCGTGACCGATCACAATCTGGAGAAGAGAGCGCAAGGACATACGCCGAACCCGCTTAATGCGGAAGGAAGGGCGCAAGCGCAGCTCGTGGCCGGGCGACTTGCCGAGGAGCAGTGGGACGTCTTTATCTCCAGCGATCTGAGACGAGCCCGGGAAACAGCGGAGATTATAGCTGCGGCGATCGGCAAGCCGGTGGATTGCTTCGACCCGCGGCTGCGCGAGATGGACAGAGGGAAAATCGCCGACACGACGGAGGAAGAGCGGGTAGCGCGATGGGGGGCAGCCTGGAAGGAGCTGGATATGGGCCAGGAATCCCACGAGTCCATGCGTGCGCGCGGGATCGGCTTTATCGAGGATATCGCCTCGCGTTATGCAGGCCAAAACGTGCTCGTCGTCACTCACGGGTATTTCCTTGGGCAGACGTTAAAGGAATTAATGAAGGACGAATCGACAGGCGGCGACTTGCGCAATACTTCCGTTACGAAGGTCGTTTGTAACGACGGGAAGTGGGCGTATAGGCTTTATGATTGCGTCAGGCATTTGCCTCAAAAATGACGACGGAGCACAGATGCGAAAAAAGTCTGGCTTCCGCTTGTCGAAGCGTTTTGGACGAAGAAAGAGCCGAACCTCATGCAACCTGACATGAGACCGGCTTTTTTTCGCTTGGTTACGCGGATGCACACAGGCCGTCTATACCCGATTCATCTCGCGATATTTGGAAGGCCGCATCCCCATACTTTTGGCAAATACAAGGCTTAAATAAAATCCGTTCTCATAGCCGCACCGGCCGGCAATCTGATCCAGCGTCATGTCGGTATCGAGCAGCAGCTCAGCCGCCTTGCGGATGCGCAATGTCCGCACGAAATCCGATGGCGTCATGCGGAACGCTTTCCGGAACCGGCGTGTAAACTGGACGGGGCTTAGTCCGAGCTGGCTGGAAAGGTCGTTCATGCCGAACGGGGCATGGGCGTGACGATGGAGCCATTCCGTCGCCCGGTTCATCAGCTCGTCTTCCGATACGGGAGGAGGCTCCAGCTGATCTTCGAGATGCCTGTCTTCCTCCCAATCCTCACATGCAAGCTGCCAAATATCGTTAAGTACCGTCTGTTTGCGGTGGAAGCTGCGGGCATCGCCTGCGAGATGAAGCTTGCGCAAGTAGGCGAAGTCCGAAAAAAGCCGTTTGTCGTCCGCCGGGTGCGATTTGACGGATGGCAGCATCGGCCTCACCTCGGCCGGTCCGCTTCCGGCGAATTGGAAGCCGATATAGTGGAGTCTCAGAGGCGACACCATCTCGCGATGAAACGTGCTGCCCGGCGGGCAAAAAATCAGCTCACCCGCGCCGGCTTCCCCACTTTCCGCATCGATCCGATACCGGAACTTTCCCGTCTCAACGGCAAAGAGGACCCATACCGGATACGTATCCGCCTGCATTTCAAATTGTTCCTTGCGCTCGAAATAAAATTGATAATCCAGCATCAGCTGCCGGTCCCATAAAGGTTGCGCGTCCATGGTAGAGCATCAGTCCCTTTGTTGAAATAAATTATATTATAAATGACAGAATACTGTATGTTCAAGTAATTATATTTTTGTTCTAATGAAATAAAAATACGGTTTTACAATATCTTTACCGCCAGTTAACAGATTTCGCAGCTTGAGTTGCTATACTTTAAATGCCAATGGAGTGGTCAAAGGGAGAAACTTTGTTACATCACACCTATCAAAGGGAGGCATTTAGAATGAACAAAAGAAACATGAAGTTGCTGCTGAGTCTGTCCGTTATAGGAGCTGTCGCACTGGCCGGTTGCGCCAAGGAAGGAACGGGCGGGAACGATGGCGGTACCCCGAAGCCCGCGGCGGCCAAGGCCGCAGATCCGACACCTGTTACACTCAAGTTTGCCGTGCATTTGCCGATTAACGAGGAGTTCAAGAAGCTGTACATCGAGCCGGTCACGAAGAAGTATCCCCACATTGCGTTTGAGTTTTTTGAAGCCAGCAACTTTAAGGCGTACGACCAGCTCATTGTGTCCGGTGAAGTTCCGGATCTCTACATCTCGTTTAACGGCAATATGCCGGGTTTGAAGGATCGGGCCATCAACATGGATATGAAGCCGCTATTACAAAATAACAAAATGGACTTGAACCGGTTTGAAACGAACTATCTGGACGATATTCAATATGCGGTAACCGATAAAGGCGAATTATATGGCTTGCCGATAGAAACGGCGTTCCACGCATTGTATTACAACAAAGATATATTCGATAAATTCGGCGTCCCTTATCCGAAGGACGGCATGACGATGGAGGAGGCTTTGGAGCTCACCAGGAAAGTAACGCGAAACGAAAACGGCGTCCAGTACCGGGGCTGGGATTTCGGGAGTATTGTGAGAATGGCTCAGCCTCTCGGACTCGTCTATATAGATCCTAAGAATGAGAAAGCGATAACCTCAAGCGACAGCTGGAGACGCGTATTTGAGCTCGGTAAGCAAATTTATTCGATTCCCGGCAATGAGCCGTCGAAAGATTCGAAAATGAACGGATTAAGCGGGTTTACGAAAGAGCGGACGATTGCTATGCTGAATGAGACCAGCAAGTTCTCGCAGCTGAAAGAGGCGGAGAAGGACGGACTCAACTGGGATGTCGTGCAGCATCCGTTTTATGCGGATCGGCCGAATATATACGGGAATTCGACCGTTTATATGATTGGAGCCGTTCCGACAACCAAACATATGGACCAGGTGCTTCAGGTGATGGAAGTACTCACATCCGACGAAGTGCAGATGAACGTCTCCAAATCCGGCCGGATATCGCCGCTTAAAAACGAGGCGGTGAAGAAAGTGTTCGGGCAGGGCGATCCCGCCTTGCAAGGGAAAAACGTGGCCGGTATTGTGAAAGGCAGCCCGGTGAAATACCCGGTATACTTGTACCGGGAAATTGCGGAACCGCTGACCAATAAAAAGTTTACCGATTTCATGAACCGCTCGGACGATGCGTATACCGTGCTGCGGGAGCTGGATCATGAAATCAATCAAGCGGTCGAAACCCAAAAATAAAAAGGAGGAAGAAGCATGCGTCTTTCCACGACAACCGCTACATTCAGCCAAACTTTATCGGGAGGGTATACGCCGTACAAGGAAGCGATGAGAAGGTTAAAGGCGGTCGGGTACGAGGTACTGGATATTAACTTTTGCCGGGCTCTGACGGGCCAGACCGACCTGGTCTGCGACAACTGGGAGACCCTGATGCACGAGCTCCGGGAAGAAGCCGAGCTGCTGGGCGTCGAGTTCAGCCAGTCGCACCCCGTGTTTTTACCCGGACATGTGAATCATCAGCCGGCTGAACGTCTGGAGGTATATGATGAAATGATGCGCCGATCCATCATCGCCAGCTCGATTCTTGGTGTCAAATGGGCGGTCGTGCACCCTCACGAAGACCGGGAGTCGACGGCCTTGGACGCCGATGCCTGTATCAAGGACAATGTGGAGCATTTCTCGCCGATCGTCGAGCTGGCCGTCAAGCACAATGTCGGGATCGCCTTTGAAAATATGATTGAACGAGAGACGTCCAAAAGACGGTTTGCCAGCCATGCCGCCGAGCTCGCCGCCTTAATCGACGTCTGGGGCGATTCACAGATCGGCGCGTGCTGGGACTTCGGGCACGGAAACTTCCTGTACAAGGATCAGCGCCCGGCGCTGCGCACGCTTGGCAAGCGGCTGAAGGCGACGCATATCAACGACAATTACGGCAAATCGGATGAGCATATGTTTCCGTTCCACGGCAGCGTCGACTGGCATTCCGTCTTGCCGGTGCTTGCCGAGATCGGTTACGAGGGCGATTTTACTTATGAAACGCATAAAGAATTTGGCCGCCTGCCCGAGTCCCTCAAAGACCCTCTGGCGAAGATCGGGTACGACATCGCCCAGTATTGCCTGACACTTGCACAGCCGTAAAGGCAGAGTCAACGTCCAAGCAAAGGAAACCGATACTAGCATACAAAAATAAAAGCGAAAAGCCGCCGATTCATTCAGCGGCTTTTTTTTATTACAAGGCGATCCCGACCAAAGTCCAGTTCAGATAAGGGCGCTGGTCTGATTTGGTACATAAAGGAACGCTATATAATAAAATCAAAACAAAGTGCGTCAACAACTGGCAGAAGAATAATTTGAATAGACAGGGGTGTTTCAGATGGATTTTCTTAAAGGGTTTGGAAAGCTGGCGGGGGATGTGACAGGTCTGGTGCTTGGAGGGACTGTGCGTGTTGCCGGCGAGCTTGTAAATAGCAATTATATTAAAGAGATCGGTAATGATGTAGAAAGAGTAACGGCTAAGACGGGTGAGCTTGCTGGGCAAGCAGCGAGCGGCGTCTGGGATGTTGGCGCAGGCTTGTTAACGGCGGATCGGCAGCAAGCGAAGACAGGACTCGACGAGTTGGGTGATGCTGCAGCTACAACCGTTGCAGGCGTCAGCCATGGGATCGAATATGTGGTCGGAAGCGGGAAAGACATGATGACAGGCATCAAAGAAAACGATAAGGATTTACTTAAAGAAGGCGCAAAGAAGATGGGGAAGGCAGCGGCGGTCACCATCATTGGAATCGGCTTGGTCGATCTTGTCGATGGCCCGGACGGAACGGATTCGTCTGGTACAGTATAAAGTGACGCCCAATATCCAGGGAATGCACAGATCCCCCTTCAAACATTCCAACAATGAATGTGAACGCGAGACTTCAAGTATGCTCCAACTCGCCTAATGGATCTCATAGGCCACACGAATAACGGATCGTGTCGCTCCTTGAATCCAACCATGATAGTCGGAAGCATGTTCTCCGGCGAAATGCGCTCTTCCCTCTGGCGATGCAATGTACGGGGCAAGCTCCTTTTCCTGAAAAAGTTTAAACATGGTGAAAGCACCTGCTGCATAGGGGTGCAGTACCCAATTATGCGCCGCTCCAGCGACAAACGTTTTGTACACGACGTTGCCGTGTATCGCGGCCATAACCTTTAAAGCCTTCTGTACTTGTTCTTCCTGCGACATATGAATCCAAGGCAGCGCATCGTCCTCCCACGTATAACTTGCCAAAACTACACCGTCTGGTCCGACAAATTTGTGACTGGGGTAATAGGATAAACGAATAGGCAAGTCTGTAACCGTCTGACCGGCGTACAATCCGTTTTCTTCCCAAAACCTTCGAGAAAATTGGATGCCTATTTTTGTCGAGGAGACATAATGGAGCTGGCGAATTGCACTCCATTTATGATAGGAGAACATGTCGGGAGGATCTACTTTAATTAATTGAAGAACAGGAAACGGAAAGGTAATGATGGCGAGGTCTGCGGTGATCTGGAACAGCTCTGCAGAATGAGTCTGTACGCCCGAAATCGTAACCTGATTAGGGTTCTGTGCAATTTTCGTCATCCTAGTATTGAAATATATATGATCTTTTAATTGTGGAAGGAAGAACGAGGCAGTCGGTCAAAACCGCCCGATATTTCATAAAACCGGGTAGTAGGGGTAAAGAGAATAAAATCATTTTGCTCCATTCACCATGATCCAATCATTGGATGTCGTGTTTATAAACTCGTTCAGGGGCAGACGAAACTTCGAGATGTATTCTAACGTTAATTCATGGGTACTCGGAATGCGCATAGCCCCTGCTTCAAAATACTGGTCATTGCAAAAAGGAGAACGAAGCGTAAAGACACGGCCTCCAACCCTGTCTGATGCTTCAAGGATCGTCACCTGATGCCCTGCGTCTTTAAGCAAGGAGGCCGACACCAGTCCCGCCATGCCCGCGCCAACAATCACGATCTGTTTAGGGGATGAAGTTTTGGGCAACCGGTTTCTAATGGTAGAAAGCATCTTAGATAGAGAGGCTGAAGAGGTTTTAGCCATATCTGCTCCCTTTAAGAAGTTACTTTTAAACCATATTATTCAAAGGTTTGGCTGGATATGTTAGCTACAGGGGCCGGCATCTTCGTCATGATAACAGCAGCATAGCGGAATCCGGTTGCAGCCGAGCGATTATTTTCCAACCTGTATGGAGGAAAAATTTATCATCAATATTCCTTTACAGGAATATGCCCTATGTGGTATATTGTGTGCGTAGCAATGCACAATCCGGATTGGAGGGAATATCAGAATGAATCAGGAAGTTACTGCCTACATTGAGAAATTACCGAAATGGCAAGCCGACATTAGTTCGACCTTACGGGACATGGTTCAAGAGACGATTCCGGAAGCTGAGGAACGTATTCAGTACAAGAAGCCGCATTTTCTCAAAAACGGACATTATGCAGCCGTAATTTCACCTTCCAAAGATGCAATTGCGTTTATGATCATGAACGCGAATGGTATCGACTTTCCGAAAGGATTTGATGGACCTGCCGAACGGAAATGGATCAAGTTGCGGGAAGGCGACACGCCGGATCTTGTTTTGCTGTCCGGGCTTCTGAAGCAAGCCTCCAGCACTTTGTAACGGCTTATCATCGGGAGGGGCGCCCATGGATATCAACACTTTGAGTGCGCTTGCAGAACCCAACCGATTGCAGATTATTGAACTGTTGCGTGAAGGACCGCTAACAGTTGGCGAAATAGCGGATCGGCTGAATCTTCGTCAGCCCCAGGCGTCCAAACATCTGAAAATCTTGAGTGAAGCAGGGCTTGTGGAAGTACGGGTGGACGCCAATCGGCGAATCTATCGATTACGCCCGGAGCCGCTGATGGAAATCGACAAATGGCTGGAATCGTATCGCGATATGTGGGATAAGCAGTTCGACCGTTTATCCGATTACCTTATCCATTTGAAAAATCAGGTTGAGCCCCGAAAACCAAGGAGGAGAAACGATGAGCAGTGAAAAAGGCCTTTTGTTGAAACGGGAATTCCATGCACCGCGCGAACTGGTGTATAAGGTATGGACCGAACCTGAGCATTTCGGCAACTGGTGGGGACCCAAAGGATTTTTGCTGGAAGTGGCCAAGATGGACGTACGGCCGGGCGGCATGTTCCTCGGCTGCCAGAAGTCCCCGGACGGGCAGCACGCCATGTGGGGCAAGTTCGTTTATCGGGAAGTCCAGCCGCCGGAAAAACTCGTTTGGGTGCAATCCTTTTCCGATGAGGCGGGAAATACCGTTCGCGCTCCGTTTAATCCGAACTGGCCGTTAGAAATTCTGAACATCCTGTCACTCGAAGAAAGAGATGGAAAGACTTTGCTGACACTGCAAGGCGGACCGCTTCATGCGTCCGATGAAGAGCAGGCTGCGTTTGATGCCATGTCGCCGATGGTTGCTCAAGGGTTTGAAGGCACGTTCGAGCAACTCGACAATTACCTGGCCAGTCAACAGTAAGGCCGATATATATGATGGAACGAAAGCCGCGGGCCAATATTCGCGGCTTTTTTTTCATTTACGCCCGGTATAGGGGGACAATTGTTAAAAACACTTGAAAGTGACGTTACGTCATTTTGTATAATCAAGCTAATCATGCAACTCTACGTGATTGCGGTCACCTATATAATAAAGGGGATATTACGGATATGAAACAAGAGGATATCGTGATTTATGCCTGCGTCATAATAGGAGCAGGAATCGGACTAATGTTGGATCAAGCATTGCCTGGCGTATTAGTCGGACTAGGTGCGGGATATTTAATCAAATATGCTTTATTTAAAAACTAACAGTTTTTATCGTCGGAGGTGTCTGTACTTGATTCATATCAAAGACGTTGCCAAACAAACAAACATTACTGTCAGAACACTCCGGTATTATGATCAAATCGGATTATTGACAGCTCCATCCAAGACGGAAGGGGGGCATCGCTTATATTCGGAAGAGGAGCTGAGGAAGCTTCAGTTTATCCAATTTTTCAAAGGAATGGGCTACAAATTGCTGGAAATTAAAGGCATGTTATCCGACCCGAATTGGAATTGGTTGGTTAGTCTGAAAAGCCAGTACGCCTATATTCTTGAAGAGCAGCAAAGATTAAAGAGCATAGAGTCGTCTCTGCGTGAATTGATAAATGGGATCGCAGTCGAAGACGGGAACGATCGGATTGCGATACAGAAGCTTATTAAGTTATCGAATCAAAATAAAAAAAGATGGCCGACATTGAAGGAGAACGTGTTTAATGATAAGGAACTGGAGCTTTGGAATAAGCTGCCCAAAATGAATGGAGAAGACCCCGATTCTCTGGAGTGGATCGCTTTGATAGGCCAAATAAAAAGATATACGAATGATGATCCGGCTTCAACAAGAGTGCAAAACATCATACGGCGTATGACGGAAAAGCAATCGGAAAAATTCAAAGATGAAGACGAGTTTTTGGCTAAACTATGGAATTTGAGGAAATCTCCGCAGCAATCGGAGAGACTCGGACTTTATCCTATTGAAAAGGAAGTTCTTGATTTTTTGGAACGGGCATTTGACATTTACATAGCTTCCAACGGGACTATTCCTTCGAGCAAGGAGGAGAATCGTGAGCTATGAACTTCTTTTAATGGTAGGCGGATTAGCCTTATTAGATATGCTAAGCCCTACAATATTGGGGGTAACCGTATATTTACTGATAACTGAAAAAGAGCGTTTAAGTTCACGGTTGATGGTTTATTTAGCGACAGTCGCAGTGTCTTATTTTCTAGTTGGTCTTGCTTTCATGGCAGGAATGGATATGTTTATGGATGGATTCGCTTCCATCTTTCAAAATCGGACCATGAGCTGGCTCATGCTCATCATTGGGGTAATTCTATTTATAGCTAGTTTTTACTACCCTAAGAGTAAAAAGAAGGATTTGCCAAGACCGAAGTCAAAAACTCAAACATCGATGATTGTGCTCGGGTTCACGACATTTTTAATTGAAGCGGGAGCGGCATTTCCGTATTTTGCTGCAATTGGTCTTATGGCTACCTCAAATTTAGCCGTTTTTCAGTGGCTTCCGATCTTAGTTGGTTATAATTTCATTATGGTGCTGCCGCCCTTGATTGTTTTTACCTTGCATGTATTATTAGGGCGATTGATGCAAAGACCGCTAGAAAGGCTTCAAATCAAGCTTTCCAAGCATTCTGGATCGGCTATATCATGGGTAATGTGTATCGTTGGGCTGATTTTGATTTTTAATAGTTTAGATTATTTGTGAAGAGTATTAATTGAAACAATTACTAAAGTTGACGCAGTCGGCGAACGGGCCGGGCCGGCTCTTGAATTGCGTAATAAATTGGGGAGTTTACTCATACTCTTTATCGTTAAAATGCGTCGCAAGGAGGGACCCATGTTTGGCCCAGGCAGCGCTGTTCGAACATCGTTTTTGGCTGCAAATTCTCGGAGATCATAGTCGTTTTATTTATAATGCGCTCTCCCCCAAAGAATCGGAAGATATTCAAGCCGCACACCATTTTATTCAATCGTTTGACCGCCTGCTGGAACTTTCGCGAACCGCTGCGAGTAATGCAGACATTCATACTTTGACTCAACAGGCTCTTCCATTGACTAGTCAGTTGCGGTTATTCAAATTAAATCTTCTGCAGAAGCTGCTTCTCGGTCAAGTTACGATCGGATTCACGCCAACTTTTATCAATCATATGGTGAATGAACTGGAGGAATATTTGCGAATCTTGAATGCACTGGCTGCAGGGGATGCGGTACCCCGATTCGATGCCCTGCATCACGATATGCTCTGGTTATCGGATGCAGTGGGTCACGCTGCAGCAATAGCAAGCAACTTGGACTTCGTAGAAAAACGTTTGATAGAGAAAAGTCAAAAGTTCGAGGTGCATTTCCAGCAATTTTACATGAAAAGTATTGAAATGGCCGGCTATATGCGGACGCAGTTACGAGACTTTCCGGCATTTCGCAGGTTCCATACGGATATCGATCTCGAAATGAAGCTGTTTGTATCCTTTCTCCGTGAACTCGAGGAAATGGAATTGTCAGCCGAAGTACTTGACCGAATCGCTCCCCTTATGCCCGATCATATGATGCGGGAAGAATGTTATTACTTAATGAAACTCGCAACTTTAGGTTTGGTGCCCGATCCGAAATGCGACCCGGCCAAACCAAGAGTGGAGGCATAAACCAGTCGGCATAGGCAAGCCGGATTTATTGTATCGGGGGGAGCGAAAGCAAGCTCCCTTTTTTCTTTTGCAATGGATTCCTTTTGCTTTTTTCCGGAGCTGCAGCTGCCGAATTATCTGGTCTCGAGCGGGTTAAGGGAGTATACTTTTCTGGGGGAAGTCATCCGGCGACGATGACAGAATACGACGTTTGGGGAAAGCAGGTATACGATAATGGACAATAACGAGCTGCGATTGGGAAGACTGCATCAATGCACGTTCGAGCAGGCATTGGAACTGAGGAAGCGAGGCTTCGAAGGATATCACGCCGAAATGGCGATTCATTATCCCGGGTTTGCGCGTCCGCCGGCGCCGACGGGCGTTCCTGTTCCAGGCGAGCTGGACCGGATGCTGGACGGGTTCGGAACGGAGGGAATACGGCCGGAGTTGTCGGTCGTATGCTTCGCGGGCGATAAACCGGTTGGATTCGTATTCATCGCAGTAAAGCAGGCGGACGGCAAGAAGCTCGTCTGGAACGGCGGAACGGGCGTATTCCCGGAGTATCGCGGCAAAGGGATTGCGAAAGCGATGATGCTGGAAGCGGGCAAGGTGATCCGGGAGCAGGAAGCGGATCACGCTTTCCTGGAGGTGGTCGCCAAGAACGAGCATGCGATCAGAGCCTATCAAAAAGGAGGCTTTGAAATAGCAGACCGCTTAATTGGGATGACGTGCGCAGGGACGGGAGCAGCATTTTTTGACCGTCCGGACGGTCTCGACGGTATTCGCCTTGTTCATGGCGCTCCGTCGGCGGTATCCAAACTGCCTTTCTACCGATCCGAGGCGGCTTGGTGGTGCATGTGGCACAATATGAAGGCAGGGCAATCCGTTACAGCGTTCGATCCGGAAGGCAAGGAAATCGGCTATGCCTTGTTTAATCGTGCTTATGGAGCGGGCGGCGAGCTGAAGTCCGTTGTACTCAAGCAATGCGAGTTGAGTGCAGCTTGCGTAGACAGAGAGGCCGTATTCCGAATGTTGCTGGCTGAGGCCTATGGACCTTTCGATCCTGCCGTTACCTATAAAACCTCCGACTTGTCGATGTCGAACCCCGAGGTTGTCCGTCTGCACGAGGCAGCCGGGTTTATTACAAACTATGAACAATACCTGATGATGATGAAATAGACTGTAAGGAAGCCGCAAGGATGTAAAGCAGGAACCGGCCGGGAATAGTTCCGGCCGGTTTTTCGGATTTGTCAGCCAGGATGGCCGAGGGGCGGCGTATCTCCTGCATCAGTCCTCTATTTTCCCAAAACCCTTCCACACCCCGGGTGTGCCCGAAGCGGTGCAGACCCATCCGATCGTCCCGCTGGCAGCGGGGTCCGCGTTGTAGAATAGATCTCCTTGCCTATAATTCACGTAGTAGTTCGAGGCTTGAGGAACCTGGGCGGTTATGCCCGTCAGCGGGCCGTTTCTTTTTTGATGCAGATGGTCGAGTTCTCGGGTATCGCCGCTTTGGTGGGCGTTCATGGCCAGCTCATGAAAGCTCACGCAGGAAATCGTATGTGTACCCGGCGAAGTGCTGGACGAATTCATCAGCAAAATCTCGGCGCTGACGGCACCGGGCGGCGGGGTCAGAATCGCGATCCGTCTCGTCATATCGGTCGATTGCCCCGGGAGAGCCCGGTTGACGGACACGAAATATTGTTTGATCAAAACCGACGCCGCATCAAAATAACGAATGCCTGCTTGAATCGAGATGAAGTTGGCCCCTGCCAGAGGATACTCCGCTTTGCTCGTAATAGCGAGTATATATTTCCTGTCGTCCCGCAGGGTTACACGATTGCGCGAATTCAGAAAAACGACGCCTGCCGCCTTGTCGGGATTGAGTTGAATCGCCCGGCCGTCCCGATCCTCGATCCGCTCGAAATGATGACTGGATAAGGGCGAATAATAAAGCTTCCAGCTGGATAAACCGTTCCGGCTGACGCTCGTCAGGTGCGGATCTTCAAGCAAATTTGCACCAATCGAGACGCTTTGATGAAACTCGATCGGACTGGCAAAGGTAACTCTCGTATCCGGATAGGAGGCAAAGTTAGCTTCGCGTGATTCGAAACCGTTAATTTTCGTGTTGCTGAATTCAACGCTTCCGCCGTGGTACATCAGGCTGTTGATAGTTGCGTTTTCAATTTTGCAGCTAACGATGGAATTGCCGACGTAGGCGTTTTCGGATATGGAGAGGTGGGTAAAGTGTCCGCCGTTCACATAAATCCGTTTCAAAGGCGCCGACGAATCATTCGGCTCCAAATTCAGATGCAAGGAATCGACCAGCGCCCGGGGGCCGAGAATCGTAATATTCTCGCTTCCCTCCAAGATGGCAATGTCTGCCTGCGTATTATTATGAAAGGCACAATTTTCAATCCATATATTTTTGGAGTTTTTCATATACAGACCCCATGCGTTTGGAGCGGTGCTATTATGGCGAAAACCTTGGATCGTGCATTGGCGAATCACTATGTTTTTTCGATTGGTCAATTCACAGCGGTTCCATTCCAGGCTCGTCTCCACACAATTAAAATGGAGATTCTCGTAAACGGAATCGTCAGCGAAGCCCACTAACACGACACTGCCGCTGGACGGATAAAATAAATCAAGCTGCGGGTGATTGACGCCAATTACTTTTTGCCCCGGTATCCCTTGAAATTTGGACAGGCGGTATGAACTTCCGGTTGCGGGGATGAGGATCGTTTGACCGGCCGCAAATGCTTTGGAGAAAACAGCCGTATCATCCGTCACTCCGTCTCCCGCAGCGCCAAACCATTGCACATTCAGGATTCCGTCATGAATCCGCTTGAATCGCGCCCCCGATGTTGAAACCAGGACGGTCCCGGTATTATCGGGCGAACTGAGATCGGTCGGATCATAGTAAAAATGACCTTCCTTTCCCGAGTCTGCAACATAATAGATAACGTCTGAATCCGGAGAGGTCAAGCCTCTCAGCTGACTTAGAGTTGTAACAGCAACCAGACCCTCATTATCAAGAGCGTGAACAGAACCCCCGCCCAAGCGGCTGCCGGTCAAAGCCAGACCGGCGCCTGCCAAACCAAGCGAAGCCAGCAGCTTGCGCCTGCTGAGCCGCCCTAATTCCGAAGTTCGTCCTTGCTCTTTCCCAGCTTGATAGTTTTGTTCCATACAGTAGCACTACCTCCTGATATAAGATGTTATAAAAGTTGGTAATTATAGCCGCTAATATAGCTCGACATGTCATCGTGGAAAGTAAGATTGCGCGCTCACACCAGCTCAATAAACCGAACATCCCAATTGCCAACAGGCGGAATGAGGAAGGAGCTGTAGCCGCCGTTAGAAGAGCTTGCACTTACGATGGTGTCGCTGCACTGCATATCCGTGATCCGAATCCGGTCTGAAGTTGTCTTGATATTCAGCGCCAGATCGTCCGCTTGATCCATGCTGGAATTTAACAGAACAATGCCATAACGGCCGTCCGCCATCTCTCTCACCCACAGATTGCACTTATGGAACGAAGCGATGTACGCAGGCAGCCGGTCTTTCGATAACCAGCGCATCAGCCGCCTCAGCTGTATCGATTTGGCCTGATTGTGCAGCATCGTCCACGGATAATAACCTGCCACGGCTATCCGCCCTCCGAGCTTGTTCTCGAAAATCCCGCTCCCGCACAGGCTTACTTCCTCATTGGCGTAATTCACAATCCGGCTTAAAGCGGCGGCTCCGGGCTGCGTCTGCACAAGATGAGCGGCAGGGACGTTCCAGAACGACTGCCGGCAATTTCGTTTGCGGCCTGCCGCCGCCCCGTTTAGCGGATGATCCGTGAACTGCTCGATACAATCTTCGCGGACGGACGACTCGACCCGAAACCCGACCTCCTCGCCGTATCCCATCGCGCATAGCTGCTCCAGCGCCTGGCCGTCCATATAGACGCCGTTTTGCAAAAGCTGTTCAATCTGCTTGTCGCTCATCGCCCGGACGCTTTCCCCGGCCAATAAGGAGACAACCGCAGCCGATTCGGAATAAGCCGGAGGCAGACCCAGCTCGAACAGTTCCAACGCATGGTGTCCGGTAATATGGCCGATATAACCTTCGAACCAATTCCCTGATAACCGTTGAACGGCAAAGCTGTCCATGTTCCATCCCGTGTGCAGGCCGGCAGGCTTCGAGCGCCCCAGCTTGCCGACAAGCAAATCGTAGAAGGGGCGGTTCTTCTGCAGCTGACGCAGCAGAGGACCGTATTCGTCATCATAGGGCTCGCCGCCTGTTAAGGACAACACGTTATACGCTGCTCCCGTACAGCCCGCCGCGATATGGCATGCCGCTTCCACCGCAGTTAATCGGTCGCTTTTGCGAATCCGCTGATACGGAAAATTCTCGATCTCGCTCTGGATGTCAGTGACCCGGTCCGGCAATAAAGAGACTTGCCTGCCGATGGCATGCGATTTCGCGGTGAGTTCGGCCGGACGTTCGTCCCAATAAAATCCGCCTCCGGGCCGCCACATGACGGCCGTTTCGCCGTTATCGGAAAGAGTGCGCTCCATACCGGGGAAATCGTACCCCTCATAAAAACGGTCACCGCTCATGAAGCCGATCGGCATGTCCGGACGGATTTCGTGCACGGTCTGCTCGATGAGCTGCAGCAGCCGGTTCAGCGTGTCGCGGTTATGCTGCAGCCACTGCCGGCGAATCGCCAATTTATCCGCTTCGGGGCCTTCGTTGAATTGCCGCTTTAACTGTTCTCTCGTATAGGTCGCACAGGTCCGGACGCCGAACCGTTCCAGACACGTGTCGCAAAAACAGCCTTGCCCGACCGGTCTATGGTTCGCCAGGCGGATATCGTCATCGAGCCATATGTATTCGGGCTCAGCGAGCGCGACGAGCCGGTACAGCTCCCGGACGTACTCCCGCATCCGCTCGTCGTTCGGGCAAAAGGAGCCTTGGCATACGTCACCCTCGATACCCGTCATGCGGGTATAGGGGCCGGCAAGCGAGTGGGGCAAATGTTCGTTGTGATGCCCGAGTGTCGTCATCACGTTGATGCCTGCGCGGAAACCTCGGCGTCGAGCCTCCTGCATCCTCAGCTTCAGCACGGCAACCCGTTCCTTGGCCGCTTCTAAAGGAATCGGGGCGTGAGTGGAAGTGGTGAAAAAGGTGAGGGCGTCGGCCGCTCCTTCATACTTGCGGAAGAAATCCAGCAGCTGCTCGAACCGGGAATCGGTCAAATCGAAAACGTCGTACAGACGAAATGAAAACATGCGTAGTCCTCCTCTTACGATCCGATATACCGGCTCAACAGCCTTTTGGCATTGAGGCCCAAAATTTTCTCTTTCGCATCGTCGGAAATACAGGCGTACAAAATATTACCGATTTCCCAAGTCAGATCGTTAAAGGTTGCATCGCTGGAAAAGAGGAGCTTCTCGGGATCGGCCTGCTCGGCAAAATAGTCTAATGTTTTCGTGGAGTATATAAAGGCACCGGTGAGATCCAGGTACAAATTGTCGTACTTGTTGGCCAGTTCAATAGCTGTAGGAATGCCAGCACCGATCCCGCCGGAGTGACCGATCAGGATGGTTGCGTTTTTATACGTCTCCGCGATATTTCGCAGCATGGCGGGGTTCGAGTAAGGGCCGGTCGACCATGTGTGGACAAGCACCAGCAATCCTTTCGAGTCGGCATACTCCCAGCATGGTGTGTAGAGAGGGCCGTTCATCGGGTATCGATTAATATCCGGATGAATTTTCATGCCGACAAAACGATCGGAGCCGGTGAAACACGTATCGGCGATTTGCAAACTTTTTTGTTGAAGCCAAGGAATATAAGTCACCCATCCTAAAATTTGCCGGTGATCTTCCATAATTTTCGCCAAGTCCAGATTCGCTTCCAGTTCATCCGAGTAAAGTCCGCGAAGCATCGAGATGACCGCGTAATCGACGCCTACACGCTCCATCGTCTGGATGAAGGGAACGACTTGCTCCGCTTCGCTGCGAAACGGCACTAACGGGTCGGCGGGAGAGCCGAGGTGGCAGTGGATATCGATGACAGGGATGCCGGTTAAGGCAAGGCCGTTTTCGGCATAATCTTTTAGCTGCATGGAAGTTCTCCCCCAATCAGTCTGTTGGCATTACGGAAAGCGATATTTTCCTTATCGTTCGAATCGATTTGGGCATAGGTCAGCATCGTGATGGCTGCGCCGGGCATGTTGATCGGCATGTTGGACCCCCACAATAGGTTGTGGGAGCCGAACAACCGCACCGCTTCTTCGTAAGCCAGCCAATTGTCATAGACCGAAAACTCGGTGTAAAAATTCGGATATTGCTCGAAGTAGCTGTACATCACCATTTTCCGGCGATGACGGATCGAGGTTAAGATGACCGTAACGGTCGGATAATTGCGCAATAAAGCTTCGAAGCATTCAAGCTCTGTCCCCGATGCGTCGACGATTTCGGATTGATCGATCAGCATATGGATGTTGTTGCGCGCGGCGATATCGAACAGCTCGCGCGTATGCGAGCCGTGCAAGGTGAAGCCTTGCTCCTTCGGGAATATTTTGGCGAATTTGATTTGCTGCTCCTGCAGCAGCAGTTCCAGAGCGTTCCAGCCCATATCGTACTTATAATGCGGGGACAGGATGAAGCAAGGGATGATTTGATCGGACGTTCGGGCTAAGGCCAGAAGCCGCTCATTGCCGATAATCGGATTCATACGCCGTGCCGTTGCGTGGTAGGCAATGGCTTGATCGATCCGGAAATAGTCCAGCGCTTCGAGAAATTGTTGTTCCGTGTTGATCGCATATTCTTGGCTGACGCTGTTCCCGATCATGCAGTTGACATCGATTTTACGCATAATGAATAGTCTCCTTCGGCGATAGTTACTTGCCTGTCATGCTTTTTTGTTCCTCGATTTTTTTATTGGTTACCTCGGCGGCGTCGCGCAATGCGGTGTTGATATCTTTCTTGCCATCGGCTACCTCGTTGTAAGCGGTTGTAAGCGCTCCCGAACCGATAGTTACATATTTGCTGTAAGGCATTTTTTCGGCAAGCTTGGCCGGAACGAGCGCTTTGGCATTTTTGCCGTTCAGCTCCGACAGTCTCGCTCCGAAAACATCGCGTATGGCAGAGTCGCGCAGCACCGACTGCTGTCCGTCCATCGACAGCTCCCGCTGCACCTCGGGGGACGACAGCTCTGCGGCGGCCAGAAAAGCGGCTTCCCGGTTTTTGCTGGTGGACGGGATGTACAGCATAACAATTTCCGGCTGCGGTCCGACGCCCGGCGCTTCCTTCAAAGTCGGATAGTTCGCTACGTCCCAATTCAGACCGGGACTATGGGCAAACATTGTAAAATTGCTGTTCATGGTTGATGTCATAGCGAGCCGTTGACCCTTTATGAACATATCCAGTTTGCTGCCTTCCGCAGGCGTTACCCCGGCAATCCGGGCCGGCGTGATCATTTGGGTTATATAATTTTTCCATCTATCGGTTTCGAAGGCCGAGCGATCGGTTTTGGGATCGACAATAGGCATGGAGAGCGGGTTAACCAACATTTTGGTTCCGACATTTTGGGTATCGTATCCCCAGTACATCGTGCCTGCATCGTTGCGGGTTAATTTCAGCGACATGTCGCGCACATCGTCCCATGTCATATTGTCTTTCGGGAAAGGCACTCCGAATTTGGAGAACAGATCTTTGTTATAGTAAAAAGCTAACGTTTGAAGCGAAAGCGGTATGGCGGGGATTTTGCCGTCGTTAAATTCCCTCATATACTTGGTGACGGACGGATCCCACTTCTCCATATCATACTTGTACGTTTTGATCAGATCGGATAAATCGGTCGAGATGCCCAAGCTGATCATACTGTTCAAATTAAGCTCCGTGTGGAAAATAAAATCAACGTTCGTATTGCTCGCCACCAATTGCTCCAACGAGCCGGCCGATGTACCGATCACCTCAAAGGAGAGGTTCGGGTATTTCTTGGTTACATATTTTCCGTACAGGTTCATAAATCCTTCAGTCGTCATTCCCCACTGGTGGTACACGACTAGCTTGGTAGGTTTGTCGATCGCCGGGGTTTTTACATGTTCCTTCTCTGATGGTGTCAACGGCTGTGTTGTCTTCGGGTTGGGCGATTGCCCGGAGCAAGCGGTTACAATTAGAAAAACGGCGGCAACAAGGAACATGAGAACACTTCGTACACGAATGATCATACTCTTCCTCCTTCTCGATCAAGCAGGCTTAACTTCCCGACACGGTTTACTTCCGACACCCTTACCCTTTCGAATTCAAGCTCCAAGCTAAACGTCATGGTGAAACGGGCTTCCCCCTTCCGAAAAGGCTGCGCTTCATTTCAATCCAATAGTAGTATGGCGAATGTCAATTGTCAACAAATTATTGTTGATTATATTTGCGGCTATACCGGATCGTACAGAAAGATGGATGTGCTTGCTTGACAAGCCGTCCCGATTGATGAAAAGCCCAAAAAGACCGTCTCTGCATGCAAGGAAGCGAGGAACGGTCTCAATGACACTTATGAAGGATAGCGATACTCTGACTTACTCCTTACAAATAAAGCATACAATCTTCGTCCTGGATATGCTTCTCCCAGGCGGCGGTAATCCGGCCGAAATCTTTCGTCCGCAGCGCGTCGACCAGCGTACGGTGATCGTCCGGTACCCGGGACAAGTCCGGAAAATGACGGGTGTTTTTCATAAAATGGAGCCGCAGCCGGTTGACGATCCCCGACCATATTTGCTGGGTGTACGTGGACTCCGTCCATAAAAGAATCCGTTCGTGGAATATAATATCTTCCTCCACGAGCCCGGCAATATCGTTGTCGGCCGCGAACTGGTCCATTCGGGCGATATTCTCGTTCAGCGCGCTGAAGAAACCGTCGTCAAACTGATCCAGCCTGTATTTGATCGAATACAGCTCCAACCGGAGACGTATCGGGATTAGCAAATCGACGATTTCTTCTTTCGTCACGTCCGCGACTACGGTTTCTTTGTAAGGAAGACACGTAACCAGTCCCATTGCTTCCAAATCGCGCAGTGCTTCGCGGATCGGACCGCGGCTGATGCCCATCTGCTCGGATATTTCCTGCTCCTTGAGCTTCTCCCCGGGCTTTAAGCTGCCCTGAATGATGGCGTTGCGTATGTCTGCCGCTACCTTTTGGCGGAGAGATAAGTTTTCCTGGCTTTTAAATTGAAATTTACTCATTCCTGTTCTCCCGGAAGCGATATAAGCTCGCTAAAACTTATACAGCAAATTTATGTTACCTCCCTAGTATAGCGTAATCCGCAGAAAATTCAACAGAAATCAATCAATAGTTGATTGTTGACAATACAATTGTGCGGATCGTATGATGGAGCTAAGGATCGGGCCAAAGATTCTGTATGGGGGAGAGGATGATTGGTACATACATGGGCGGACAATCGGCGCGCATCCGGATGATGCGGAAAGAGGATGCGGGATACGCCGGCCAAGTTCAGGCAACGGGGAGATCAGGCGGTGATCGCAAGCAAGCAACGAAACAGACAGCTGAAAGGCAGGTGTTCCACCTGGAACGGTTTAAGGGTAAAACTGTGATCATTACCGGAGGCGCTACCGGAATCGGCCTGGCTGCCGCCAAGAAATTCGCCGACGAAGGTGCAAACCTAGTAATAGCCGGGCCTTTTCTAGCCGATGGGCAGAAGGTGCTGCACGTGCTGAGCGACTCGGGAGGGAGTCATGCGTTCATTCAAACCGACGTATCCCGGGAAGCGGACGTTCGCCTGCTGATGGAGCAAACGGTGGAGCGCTATGGCCGCATCGACGTCCTCGTTAACAATGCCGCGATCTTTTTCGAGAGCGATTATTTGCTGGAGACGACGGAGCGGTGGCGCCAGGTGTTCGATGTTATCGTAAGCGGCGCTTATTTCTGTACCCGTTATGCAGCCGAGGCGATGCGATTGGCCGGAGGAGGCGGGGCTATTGTAAACGTTTCCTCGATTAACGGCAGCCGGGCCCTCCATAAATCCAGTCATTACAATGCTGCCAAAGGCGCTCTGGATCAGCTTACGCGCTGCACCGCGCTCGAATTGTCGCCATACGGCATACGCGTAAACGGCGTAGCCCCCGGCTTTGTCGACGCGGGGTTAAGCGTCGTGGGCGGGAATAATGAACTGGAGACGGAAACGTTCCGGGAGCTCTACGTCCGGCAAAGGAAAATTCCGCTGGCGCGGCCCGGTACGGCTGACGAGGTAGCATCTGTCATCCTATTTCTTGCCTCTGAACAGTCGTCGTACATCCAGGGGGCGATTATCCCGGTAGACGGCGGTTTATCGATTACTTTTTGAAGAAAGGCTGGGTTGGGATGAAAATCACGAATGTGGAAGCGATTTATTTGAAAATACCCGATCTGAATGCGGACCAATGCGACGGCACCCAGGATACGCTCGTTATTCGTGTTCATACGGATGAAGGGATTGTCGGCGTTGGCGAGGTCGATTCCTCTCCGCTTGTGGCCAAAGCCGTGGTGGATGCTCCGCCTTCCCATTCGATAGCGACAGGGCTTCGCAGCTTGCTGATCGGCGAGAATCCGATCGAGATCGAGCGGCTGTGGGATAACATGTATCGCGGCACGATTTATTTCGGCCGTACCGGTCCCGCGCTTCATGCGATGAGCGGGGTCGATATCGCGCTGTGGGATATTATGGGCCAAGCGATGAACCGGCCGGTATGCGAAATGCTGGGAGGCGTCTTCAACCGGAAGCTCAAAGCGTACGCGAGCGCCCTGATGCCAGGTACGGTCCAGGAAGCGGCACGTTTGGCAGATCAGTATGCGAAGCTGGGGTACAAAGCTGTCAAGTTCGGCTGGGGACCGATCGGTCGCGATGCGAAATTCGATGAAGCGCAAATTCAGGCGATTCGTTCAGCGGTAGGCGACGATGTGGATATTATGATTGACGCGGGATTGGCGTGGGATTTGAAGGGCGCCCTGCGGATGGCGGACATCTATGAGAAGTACAACGTGTTTTGGCTGGAGGAGCCGCTCCATCCGGGCGATATAGCCGGTTATCGGGAGCTGGCGCGCCGAACGAACCTCTCGATAGCCGGCGGGGAGCAGGAAAGCGGAAGAGCGGCGTTCGGGCGGCTGCTGGATGAGGCGCAGCTGGATATTGTCCAGCCCGATCTGGCCCGGGTCGGAGGGTTGACCGAAGGCAAGCGGATTGCCTATATGGCTTACGACCGGCATAAAAAGGTTGTACCCCACGCCTTCAAAAGCGGCATCCTAGTGGCGGCCAGCACGCATTTCGCGGCATCGATACCGAACGGGTTTATGATCGAATATACCGTATCCGAATCTCCCTTGGCGCGGGAGCTGGTACAACGGGAGATCGAATTCAAAGACGGCTACGTGACCGTTCCGGTCGACCGCCCGGGTCTGGGCATTGAAATCAACGAAGACGTCCTGAACAAATACAGAGTCGGGTGACTTGCCAGACAGGTTGAACGAACTATCTTCTATAGGACGTCTGCACGTAGTTGGCCGGCACGTTTTCCAAGGAACGTGTCCCGCGACGGAGCGTGCGCCGTTATCGGACGGAGCGCAGGTTCTTCCGCTTCCCCGGGGGCGGAGACGGCGGCCGCAGCAAACAATCAAGGCATATACTCGCCGAAGAGCTTTCGGCAGGTACATGCCTTGTTTTTCCGATTGAACGGAACCTTCAAGATTATCCATTCGTGCTGTCTAACGCTTGGAGGAGCGCTTCCAAGTAAAGATCGTGGCCATGCTGGTTCACGTGGATTCTTCCCGCGCTTTCGCCGATCGTCCAATTGCGATGGTCTTCCCTTTTGTAGCGGTATAAGAAGTACTCATATGTATGGATAAAGGAAATGTCCCGTTCTGCACACACTGACCGGATGACGTCATAATAATCGCTATATCGGCCATAACCCCACAAATCGTCCTTAAACGGCGGCTTGGCCGCATATTCGTCGTTGTCCGCATAATCGAAAGGGGCCGACAACGTGATGATTGGAGCGGGGCCGATCACAACCAGACCGACTTGGGCCGATTGAATACGTCCGATCATCCGGGTAAAGGCACTTTTCGTATCCGGGAGGGGCATGCCATGGAACCAGTCGTTAATAATCATCGGCTGCAGGATGATCAAGGTCGGATTCAACTCCAGAACCTCGGCTAAATGATCCGTATGGTCTTTGTCGCCCACTCCTCCTGCCCCGATCGTTACCGGTTCGCCAAGGTAATCCCTGATCGTATGATTGCCTCTGCCGGCGTTCACAAACTGATGCATTCCGATCCCCGTCTTGCTTCTCATATGCCTTGCGAATTGATCGACCCATACGCCGGAAGAGGGATCGCGTTGATGAAACCTGTCCGTAACGCCTGGAGGAGCGGGAAGTCCACGGACCCGGTCATCGCCTGTATCCGTTGCCCCTTGTCCTACCGTGTGGGAATCGCCGATAAATACGATCAATGATTCGGCTGCATCGATGTTCACATTCGCTAGTTTCACAGCTTCAACTCCTCAGTGGAAGGTAGTGTAGTTCCTCGTTCTATTATAAACTCAACTGTTGACAATAGACAATTATTAATTTTGATTCGCGTTTGACAGAGGAAGGCCGATTAATGGAGGCATCAGGGCAGGGCGGCCGATACCGTACGTCAAGCGCGTTACGTGGAAGCTTTCCTTCCCGGCACGACGTATCGTATGAGCTGCACGTCAAAAAACCGCCCGGGATGATGTTCCCAGACAGTTTGTCTTATCGATACACGCCAGAAAGTTTAAGTTCTTTACCAAGTGAAGGGAGGGGAGGCCTTCCTTGGTTGTAGAGAACGTAGACTCAGGTCCAATGACAAACGAATTGGATCGTGCTTATGGCTGAAAAACGACGTTATTCCAGACGTAACGAATCCGGGGATCGTTATCGAACCGAAAGTGGAAAAAAACGATCCGATTTGCGGGAATAACAACACAAGAGTTCGTTACAAATTCAAACGTCCGCATTCAGCTCTGATAACGAATGCTGGGTTCGTTAGCCATACCACAGCATGAAGACAACACGACTGAGGGCGAGCAGATGGAGCGATGGTAACGATTCCCTTCCAACGTACAAACGTAGGGGTTTGCACGTCAAAGGACCGTCCGAACGGTTTGTCTTATCGAGTAAGCAAGTGACGTTACCCCTTTTTTCGCGGCTATTCGGCGTTAGCCCTGCTTACATGCGGCCGGAAGGAACCGGATAGGAGCGGTTTGTGAGGCTGACGATTCAATGTGGACAACCAAGTGGAAAGGGAAAAGATTACCTTCTGGCGAGTTTTGTCTGGAATCCCCTACCTTACCATCCTTATTCAATCAAGGGATTCCGGACAACCTGTTTGAGCAGAAGAAGGTAACTTTTCACTTGGAACGGTCTTGCTAACACTTCTACACAATGAATCGACAGTCTTGTTTGGAGCCGTTATTTTGTTCAAAACCTGTCTGGAGGGGGAAATAAGAGCGGTTTGAAGCGGCTAATATTCGCGATAAGGGTGCAGACCGTGCGAGTTGGTTGAAACAAGGGGTGCAACCGCCTTTATTTGGCCCAGTTTCTCGAAAAGGCCGAAAATAGGAGGTGCCAAAGACTTCTATT
>NZ_JARBDB010000032.1:0-253 GCF_036577605.1 Paenibacillus sp. GYB004 | reverse complement strand
CCCCCGCAAGATGAGATTTCCCAATGCGTAAGACCCCTGGTAGACGACCAGGTTGATAGGTTCGGGGTGGAAGCGCAGCAATGTGTGGAGCTGACGAATACTAATCGGTCGAGGGCTTATCCTATCATACTCCACGAACCTTCGTGGAGGCCTCAAGAGCCCTTGAGGTAACGTTTCATCTCTCTCTCTTCTTCGGTTCGCATTCAGTTTTCAGGGAATAAACCCTGAATTTCATAATCGTTTGGTGATGATG